>JBOGLL010000353.1:0-3237 GCA_050746065.1 Terriglobales bacterium
CTGACGACGATTGCCGAATTGAGGCAGAAGCTGCGCGAGCGTCTGGAGGCGGAACGCCGCCACGCCGCCGAGCACGAAGCCAAGGAAAAGCTGCTCGACGAGCTGGTGCGGCGCAACGATTTTCCCGTCCCCGAGTCGCTGGTGAACCGGCAGGTGGACGTTCGCGTGGAGCGAGGGTTGCGGGCGCTGGCAGCACAGGGCATGCGCACCGAGGACATGAAGAAGATGGACTTGGGCCGCCTGCGCGCCGGCCAGCGCGAGGGGGCGCTGAAGGAAGTGAAGTCCACGCTGATCCTCGACGTGATTGCCGTCAAGGAACAGGTCGCTGTGACCGACGAGGACGTGGACCGCGAACTGGTGGGCTTAGCGGCGCAAACCGGACAGACGGCGGAGGTGCTGCGCGCGCGATTGACACGTGAAGGTGCGCTGGATAGAATCCGAAACAGAATCCGCCAGGAAAAAACTCTCGACCTCCTGTATCGCCGATCCACGTAGGACGGCTTGGCGGACACCTCCTCCCCCCAAGACCCGTGCTGTGCGGCCGACGTGCAGGCAGGCGTAGGAAAGGGCCAACCAACATGCTGGTGCCGATGGTGGTGGAGCAGACCAGCCGGGGCGAGCGCGCCTACGACATTTATTCCCGTCTGCTGCGCGACAACATTATTTTCATCGGCAGCCCCATCGACGACACGGTGGCGAACCTGGTCACCGCCCAGCTTCTGTTTCTGGAAGCGGAAGATCCGGACAAAGACATCCAGCTCTACATCAACTCGCCGGGCGGCTCCATCACCGCGGGCATGGCCATTTACGACACCGTGCAGTTCGTGCGGCCCAGCGTGATGACCATCTGCATCGGCCAGGCGGCCAGCATGGCGGCGGTGCTGCTGGCGGCAGGCGCGGCGGGCAAGCGATTCGCGCTGCCGCACGCGCGCATCCTGATCCATCAGCCTTCGATGGGCGGTCTTTCCGGCCAGGCGACCGATATTGACATCCACGCGCGCGAGATCCTGCGCATGCGGGAGATACTCAACCAGTTACTCTCCAAACATACCGGGCAAAAACTTGATAAAGTGGAACGTGACGTGGAGCGGGACTTCATCATGAGCGCAGAGCAGAGCAAGGAATACGGCATCATTGACGACATCATCCACAAGCACCGCAAGTGAGGCACCGGGGGAGGTGACCGCTTGAAACCGCGCTCCACATCCGACGACGGGCTGCGCTGTTCCTTCTGCCATAAGTCCCAGGACGCGGTGGCCAAGCTGATTTCCTCTCCCAGCGATTACCCGCGCGCCTACATCTGCGACGAGTGTGTGGCGGTGTGCAACTCCATCCTGGAAGACGACCGCCTGGACACCAAGCCTGCGGTCGCGCCCAGCGAGCTGCCCAAGCCGCAGGAAGTCAAAAGCTTCCTGGATGAATATGTGATCGGCCAGGAGCAGACCAAGAAGAAGCTCGCGGTCGCTGTCTACAACCACTACAAGCGCATCCACATGAACCGGCAGAAGACCGGGGAGATCGAGCTTTCCAAGTCGAACATCTTGCTCATCGGCCCTACGGGCACCGGTAAAACGCTCCTGGCACAGACCCTGGCCAAGATGCTGGATGTCCCCTTCGCCATCGTGGATGCCACCACGCTCACCGAAGCCGGCTATGTGGGCGAGGACGTGGAGAACATCATCCTCAAGCTGTTGCAGTCCGCCGAAGGCGACGTGGGCCGGACGCAGACCGGCATCATCTATATCGACGAAGTGGACAAGATCGGGCGCAAGGACGAGAACCCATCCATTACCCGCGACGTCTCCGGCGAAGGCGTGCAGCAGGCGCTGCTCAAGATCCTGGAAGGCACCATCGCCAACGTTCCGCCGCAGGGCGGGCGCAAGCATCCCCACCAGGAATTCACGCCGGTGGACACCACGAACATCCTGTTCATCTGCGGAGGCGCTTTCGTGGGGCTGGAAAAGGTGATCGGGCGGCGCGTAGGCAAGAAGGCCATGGGCTTCCGCACCGGGCAGGAGGCGGAGGGCGAATATGTGCCGTCGAACAAGCGGGACACCGAACTGCTGCAGCAGACCCAGCCGGAGGACCTGATCCGCTTCGGGCTCATCCCCGAATTCGTCGGACGACTGCCGGTGATCGGCACCCTGAACGATCTGGACGAAGAGACGCTGATCGAGATCCTCACCCGACCCAAGAATGCTATTGTCAAGCAATACCAGCGCTTGTTTGAATTCGAGAACGTCAAGCTAAAATTCAGTGACGACGCGCTGCGCGCCATTGCCCGCGAGGCCATGAACCGCAAGGTGGGCGCGCGGGGCTTGCGTATGATCCTGGAAGAGATCATGCTCGACCTGATGTACCAGTTGCCCAGCCAGAAGAAGGCCAGGGAGTTCGAGCTGACGCGGGAGATGGTGGAAAAACGCGACGTAACCATCAACAGTGTGATGGAGAAGGCGGGATAGTGACTCAGAACCCGAGGGAAAAGTTCAGCACGCGCAAGCTGCCCATGATGCCCATCCGGGACGTGGTCATCTTTCCGTTCATGATGACGCCGTTCGTGGTGGGGCGCGAGTCGAGCGTGCGCGCGCTGGAAGAGGCGCTGGCCGCCGACAAGAAGATCTTCTTGGCCACGCAGCACGACGCCAGTGTGGACGAGCCCAAGCCCAATGAGATCTTCCAGGTCGGGACCATCGTCAACATCGTCCAGAGCCTGAAGCTGCCCGACGGCAACATCAAAGTGCTGGTCGAGGGCATCGAGCGCGCGCGCATTCTGCAGGTGCAGGACACGGGCGGCTTCTTCCAGGCCATGCTGCGCACCGCCAGTTACACCACCGAGGTGACGCCGCAGCTCGAAAGCCAGATGCAGCGCATCACCGGGCTGTTCGAGCAGTACGTGAAGCTCTGCCAGTCGCTGAACTACGAGACCATGCTGGCCGCGGTGCGGCTGGAGGACCCGGCCAAGCTGACGGACACCATCGCCGCCAATCTGCAACTCTCCATCGAGGAAAAGCAGGAGCTGCTCGATATCTTCGATCCGCTGGAGCGACTGAACCGCATCGCCGATGTGCTGGAGATCGAGATCGAAAAGCTGAACATGGACCGCTCCATCCAGACGCGGGTGAAGCGGCAGATGGAGCGCGCCCAGAAGGAGTACTACCTCAACGAGAAGATCAAGGCCATCCAGAAGGAACTGGGCCGCGGCGAAAAGAGCGAGTTCGACGAGCTGAAGAAGAAGAT
>JBOGLL010000354.1:0-3391 GCA_050746065.1 Terriglobales bacterium
AGGCGGCCAGGGCCACATCGCAAAAGCCGCATTTTTATTGGGTATTTTGGTGAGCGCGGAAGGAATCGAACCTTCAACCTACTGATTAAGAGTCAGTTGCTCTGCCAGTTGAGCTACGCGCCCACGAAGTTGCTGGCGGCGGGAAGAAACCGAAAACGATTATAGCATCGGTGAGATGGGCTTCGTTCAGGCTGTGGCCCTAGAAGGTGAACGAAATGCCGCCTCGGATGGAGCGCGCCGACTGCACCAGGTACACGGTCTGGCCATCCTGGCCGATCACCGGCACGTATCCCTGGGCCAGCAGGTTACGCACGTCCACCAGCATTTCCATCTGTCCCGGCAGGGAGCCGGAGTACGGAATTGGTTGGCGCACGAAGATGTTCAGGTAAGGATCGGCCTGTCCGGGGGAAGCGTCGAACATATCTACAGGTGTGAGGGCGGTGCCGCTCAGCCACTTGTAGGACGCGATCCAGCGCGTCTTAGCGCCGGGCAGGCTGCCGGAGACTTTTCCGGTTACAGCATGACGCCGCGATGTGCGCATCATTTCCCGCACCTGCTCCCAGGGCACTTCTTCGCCTTGCAGATCGAGCACGCCGCCGTAGGCGTAAGTCACCGTTCCCAAAACGCGCTCCGTGAACCGGCGCTCCACCACGGCACGCAGGCCGTTGGTTTCAAGGCCGGCGCCGGTGTAGGCGAAGGTGCCGGAATAAACGTCGGGAAGGAGGTTGCCGCCGGACGCACTCACGTCGCCGACTCCGGTGAGCGCCGGATGGGCGATGGTGTCGGAATAGGCTGCCACCTGCACGCTGGTGTTCCCCATGCGGCGCGAGTACGAGACTTCATGGTGCCGCGCGCGCTCCAGCAACGGCGCGCCGCCGGCCAGCGACATGCGCGGCCCGGATTCGCTCAGGTCGGCGGGCGCGGTGTCGAATCCCTTGGCCATCCTCATGTTGGGCTGCGAGGTGGCGTAGCGGTAGCGCAGCACCGCGTCGGGCGAGAGATGGACGCTCAGCGATCCAAAGGGCCGCAGGGCGGAGGCGCGCCCGCGATACTGCACGGTCTGCAGTTCGCCGCCCACGTTGACTTCCACGAACTCGGCCACGCTGATGGTGTCGGAAACGGAGAGCGCCATCGATTCCAGCGCGCCGTAGCGGGCCGCATCTTCAATCGTGGCAAAGCGGCGCACCGTGAGCGCCACTTCCGGCGTGGAACCGTCGGACATCCGATGGCGGTACGCCGCGCGCAGGATCGCGGCCGGATTTCCCTGCCCCGGCGCCACGTTCCCGTTCAACGACAAGGTTCCGGATGAGAAAAGAGACCGCTGGACGGAGAAGGCCGTCGCCACATCTGGACCACCGATTCCGCCCGCGTCCGCAGCCGCCAGGAAGGTCACGCTGGCTTTCAGGACGCGGTCGTCGGAACCGTCGGAACGGGTCACCACCATCAGCGGGCCGGTTTCATGCAGACGGAGTACCGGGCGGTTGGCGGTGGAGCGCAGAGTCCATTTCCAGTCGTCGTCCTCGGTTTGCGGGCGCCGGCTGGGAGAAAGAAGCTGGATGGCTTCGGTGAGCGTGTTGAGGGTGAGATTGACCACCAGATGCGCGCCCCCCCGCAGCCCAACGTTTTCCCGCAGGGTGGGCAGGAACGAAGGCGCGCTCACCTTCACGTAATACTGTCCCGGCACGATGCCCTTGGCGTAGAAATGGCCGCGCTCGTCGGTGTAGAGGGTAAGGATTTCGGAGACGGCGGATGCGAAAACTTCGACGCGTGCCCCCATCTGGGGCACGCCGGCGGCCGAACGCACCTGGCCGGAAATGGACGCAGACTTCCCCGGCGCAGCAGCGGCCGGCAGAACCAGCGCCGCCACCAGCAGCCAACCCAGCGCTTTCCCGGGGGTCCTCATCCTTGGAGTTCCCTACTCTACCGCAAATTTGGCTTGCGGTGCGATAGTTTGTTTGGAAATATTGTCGTTCACCTTGATGGTGAGCTGATAAATCCCCACCGGCAGGTTGGTGAGGTCCAGGCTCTTCTCCAGCGTCACCTGCTCGCCCACGTTGCCCATCTGCTCGGTAGACTCGGTCATCTTGCTGATGGCCTTCTGGCTGTTCACGTCGATGATCTCATATTCGATGGTCGCCGACGACTTGTTGGTCTGCTCGTTTACTCCCAGGTTGTAGACCTGCATCCAGAAGTTCACCTTCTGGCCCGGAGTCCGCTTGAAAGCGGCGGGTTTGCCGTCCGAACCCGCCAGCCGGGGGCGGACCTTGGTGCTGCCGATCACGAAGTTGCCGGCGCCAACGTCCTTGGACGGCACCTTTTCCATCATATCGGCCACGATCAGCGATGAGGCTGCCAGGCGTTCTTCATCGTAGCTGGGGACCACAATGCCGCGGCTCCAGGTGCCCACGCGGTCGCCGTTCACGTCCTTCACCACGATATCCAGGCGGTAGCGCCCCGGACGCAGCGGGATGGCCTTCCAGTAGATGGAAGAATTCTGCACCGTGCGCGGCAGCAATTCCGCGGGCACATCCACCTGCACGGTGTCCTCGAAGGTCTGCGCAATGCGCGCGGTGAGCGTGGTCAGCCGTCCGAAGATGTTCACCACGCCACGCTGGATGCCGTCCTTGTTCACGAACGTGATGTCGCGGTTCTTCACCTGCACAGTCACCGGCACCAGCACGGTGTCGTTGGTGACGCGCACAAAGTCGGCGCGCACGTCGAACGGCATCAGGTTCACACTGATTTTGTGCGTCACCACTTCTTCCAGGTCCTTGAACTTGATCGGCGGCGGCTTGGAAATCTTGGCCAGAAGGTTGAGCCGGTCGAACTGTGACGTTTGGAAGTTGCGGTTGGTGGGGCCCACGCCCAGGCGTTCCAAGCCGCCTTGGGTGAAGCGGTCCGTCTTGCTGGAGATGCCCATTTCCTCGAACCATGTGGGCCCGGCGTTGGGCACGTAGAGCAGAGCGTCCTTCTCCGAGCGGTCGATGGTGAGGTGGTAGTCGCCGCACATGCAGGTGTCCACGAACTCCAGCTCCACTTCCTGCTGTCCTCCGCCTTCCAACTCCAGATAGCGGTAGCGCCAGGTCTCGAAGGGGAACACTGAAGTGCGGCCGCCGCCTTCCTCGATGGGCCGGTCGTAGGAGCCGCCCGAGGGATGGGAATCAATCTGGTCGGGAGGGCCGAACATCACGTAGATGCGGCCGCGATCGGTGCGCCATCCCGCCTTACCGGCGGCGAAACGCTCGTTGGCGTAGGCGATGCGCCGGTAGTGCTCCTCGCGGTATTCGTTCTCCAGCGTGTCGGGCGTAGGATCGCGCCGGATCCAGAACTGCTCGATGAAGTTCTCCCGCTCTTCGTCGTTGGAGAACTGCTTGAACGCCTGCATCTCCTC
>JBOGLL010000355.1:0-9973 GCA_050746065.1 Terriglobales bacterium
TCCAGTTCGAAGGCGGCGATGCCTTTGGTCCCCAGCGAAATCTCCACCGCGCCGTCGCTGTTTTGCGAGGGATCGAGACTCAGATGCGCGCTGCACTTCTTCAGGCGGTCGTAATAAGGCGCGAGCACCTGATGGAAGTGCGGCGAGCCCTGCTCTTCCTCGCCATCGCAGGTGAACAGGATGTTCATCGGCAGCTTGCCGTCCACCGCAATGATGGCCTCGCAGGCGTTGAGCAGCGACACCAGCGGTCCCTTGGAGTTGTAGGAACCGCGGGCAAGGATGCTTTTGCCGAACGGCGGACGGTCCACCACGTTCGCAGCCAGTGGCGGCGACGACCATTCCTTCTCGTCGAAGGGCTGGGTGTCATACATGAAGTAGTGCGAGATGGTTTTCTTCGCGCCCGCGTCGTAATAGGCGGCGGCCCCGGGCAGGCCGTCGGTCTTGGCTACCTCCTGCCACTGGCAACCCATGCGTTTGAACATGCCGAGCAGCGAGTCCAGGCATTCCGCCATGTTTTCGCGGCCGGCGACCGCAGTCTTCCATCCCCAGCTCGAAATGCTGGGCAGGCGCAGGAATTCCTGGATGCGCGTGACGTGCTCCGCCTGATGGTCCTCGATGTACTTGTGCACCTTGCGCACCGAAGCGGAGTTCAGCACATCCTGAGCGAAGCCACGGGGTTCGTCCAGAAACGCAAAGAATCCGGCCGCTGCCGCAGCGCCGCTCAGCGCGCGTGAAAACTCCCGCCGTGTAACTGCCATGGTTCGCCTCCCGGAAAGCAAAGGATTCTAGCATTGCAGATTGACGATTGACGATTGCCGCTTGTCGATTGACGATCGTGCTCCCGGGGCTCAGCAACCGGAGTATGGAATGAAATGCGGCGCCCGCCGGCATAGCCAACGTGCTCGGACTGTAGAGACGCAGCTTGCTGCGTCTCCTGGAAATCTGCGACGTTGCCAGCAACGTCTCTACGATTTTTCTTTCTTGGCGTCCAGAACTTCGCGCACCTTCTGCGCCAGGTCCACAGGCCGGAAGGGCTTGGAGAGCAGGAAGATGCCCGGCTCGAGGATGCCGTGATGCACGATGGCGTTGCCAGTATAGCCGGAGACGAAGAGCACACGCGCGTCGGGCCGCAGGGCAAGCAACTGGTCGGCCAGGTCGCGTCCACCCATGCCGGGCATGACCACGTCGGTTACCAGCAGATGGATGGGCTCGGCGCGCTCGCGGCTCATTTGCAGTGCTTCCGCACCGTTGCCGGCTTCGAGGACGGTGTAGCCCTGCTCGCGCAGGCAATGCGCCGCCAGCCGGCGGACGGACTCTTCGTCCTCCACCAGCAGCACCGTCTCATGCCCCCGTAGCGACGCGGCCGGAACCTTAGCGGCCACGGGTTCGGGTTGGATGGGCTCCTCTGCGCGCGGCAGGTAGATCTTGAACGTGGTTCCCTGCCCCGGTTCGCTGTACACCCAGATGTAGCCGCCGCTCTGCTTCACAATGCCGTACACGGTCGCGAGGCCGAGGCCCGTTCCCTTGCCTTTTTCCTTGGTGGTGAAAAAGGGCTCGAAGATGCGGGCCTGGGTATTGGTGTCCATCCCGATACCGTTGTCGGTCACGGCCAGCATCACATAGGCGCCCGCCGGCATGGTGACGTGGCGGTTCACCTGGGTGGCGTCCAGCACGACGTTTGCGGTCTCAATGGTCAGGTGGCCGCCCTTGGGCATGGCGTCCCGCGCGTTCACCGCCAGGTTCATGATCACCTGCTCCATCTGCGCTGCATCCGCCTTCACCGGCGTCGGCTGGCTGTCGGGCTCGAGCAGCAGTTCAATGTCCTCGCCGATCAGGCGGCGCAGCATCTTGTAGTTCTCGATGACCACGGCGTTGAGGTCGAACACCTTGAGTTCAAGCACCTGCTTGCGGCTGAAGGCTACCAATTGACGGGTGAGCGTCGCGGCGCGGTCGCCGGCCTTGCGGATTTCCGCCAGGTGCTTGCGGGCGGGACCCTCGGCAGGGATCGCGTCCTGCAGCAGGTCGCTGTAGCCGAGGATGATGGCCAGCAGGTTGTTGAAGTCGTGAGCCACACCGCCCGCCAGGCGACCGATGGCTTCCATCTTTTGCGCCTGCAGGAGCTGCTCCTCGAGCAGCCGGTGGTCGGAGATGTCGCGCATCACCGAAACCAGACAGCGCTCGCCCGCCAGTTCGATCACCTCGGCAGAGAGCGAACCGGTGCGCAGCACGCCCTCCTTGTTACGGTAGCGCAGCTCCATATCTCGCACCGCACCCAGCATGCGGATCTGGGCGGTCATGCGCTCGCGGTCGGCGGGGTCGGTCCAGATGTTGAGTTCCGCCACGGTGCGGCCCACCACTTCGTCGCGGTCGTAGCCGGTCAGGCGAAGGAAGCTGTCGTTCACTTCCACATAGCGGCCTTCCTCGAGCGTGCTGATGCTGATGGCGTCCGGCGTGGCCCGAAATGCCTTGGCGAATTTCTCTTCGGCACGGATCAGCGACTCTTCCAGACGCTTGCGCTCGGTAATGTCGATGGCCAGTCCGAGCGTGCCCACCACGTGCCCGCGCGCGTCGCGCAGCGGCTCGGCGTGGGCGTGATACCAGCTGCCGCTCCACTCCAGCTCATAGGTGACGGGCTCCCCGGTGAGTGCGTCGAGGTGCGCCGAGGTCACCATGGAGCGCGGGTCGCCGGTCTGAAAAATGTCGGAGAGCGTGCGCCCCATGAAGTCGGCGGCCGCAAGGTCCAGTCCCGACAGTCCGGAACCTACCGCCGAGGTAAGACGCAAGTCCTGATCGGTGGCCCACAGCGCGCCGGGAAGCTGTGCCAGCAGCAGACGCAGGCCGGACTCGGCATGCAGACGGGCATCCAGGCCGGTGGTGATGGTGCGCGGACGGTCCGCCTGCTCCAGCCGGTAGGAGGAAATCTTGACGGCGAGTGCGGGAGATTCCTCCGCCGATTCCGGCCGCACCGAGCGCACAATCAGGCCGCCGCAGGAAACGCTGGCGCCTTCGCGCCCTGAAAACGACATAGGAAGGAGGAACGTGAACTCTACCGGCGTAGCCGGTTCCAGCAGCTCAGGAGCGCGGAACAAGATACCCGAGCGGCTGATGTTTTCCGTCGTTCCTTCGTTCCAGAAGATGTCTCCTGCGCGACGATAGCGCAGGGGCATGCGCAGCGCATAGCGCGGCGCGCGCGGCGAGCCTTCTCCGGATGTAAAGCGAGCCATGGCGAAGATCCCTTCAAGAAGCAAGGATTTCGTTCGCCTACCACCGGCCCTGGAGACCGGGAGGATACGTCAATAGTATGAGGGGCTTGGGGGTACTCGCGATACGTCACGAAAGGGAGAATCTCAGGGTGTACCAGAGTAATAGTGCAGTAACCCTAGGGAGATGACCGGGCAGGGAGACTGCAAATTGACGCTTTCAGTACTGGAAGCGGTAGCCCGCGGCCGGCCGTCCGGAGTCGTGGCGGGTGTTGTAGTTCAGCAGATAGTCGAGCGACCCGGGATCCATGGGATACGACGTGGTCTCGGGATACGGATAGCTTCCCATATCGTGAAACGGCAAGGGCGCCACGGTGAGCCCGTAGGCTTCGTAGAAGTCCATGTCCTTGGTGAAGCCGTCGGCGAAGAAGAAGTAGTCGCGCGTCCAGCCCTCCGGCAGCGGAGGCAGGGATGCAGGGTCGAAGTCCAGCGCGACTTCATCGCCCGAGCCCAGAATCACGTACTTGTCCTCCGGCGCGCTCAGTAATTCGTGTACGTTGCCGTAACGGGTGTAGGTGCCGGGATGGCGCGTGTACGGTCCAGTGCGGCTCACTTCCTGATAGCGAAATTCGAGGTCGCTGGGCGGCGTGCCCTCCACCATGCGCGGATATCCCAGGAAGGCCAGCTTCGCCGTCGCCAGCGGCACTTCGTGCAGGCGCACCGGCGGCTGATCGGCAGTCCGATCAATCAGCACCTGGTCCCAGAAAATCTTCAGATTGGTGCCGATGCGAATGCGGCGCGTGCCCGCAGGCAGGCGTCCGCTGAGGTCAGTGACCATGGTGCGGGCGAGTCCGGCGGGGAATCCCATTTGGTCCACCGCGCGCACCCAGCGGCCGCTGGCGTCCTGTGCTTCGATGTAAGGCACAACGGCGTGCACGCCGGCTTGATGTGCGGCATACACCGAGGTTGCGGTGAAGTACTCGATGAAGCCGTGCAGAAGCAGACGCAGCGGTCCGGACTGGTAGGGCTCGCCCAAATCCAGTTCAAGGTAGTGCGGTTCGGCGAAACCCTTGAAGGCCTGATCGCGGAAGCCGGTTACATAACGCCGGTCGCGATGCAGCACTTTGGAGAGAACGCTGCGCCCGCGGTCGTCCCAGGCACCGCGCGGAGGCTGCGCGTTCTGGCTGGAGACGACTTCGAAAGGCACGAACGGAGGGCCAATACGGAAGTGCTCCAGCGGATACACATCGGATTCCCGCGGATGGTCCACAGCCAGCAGACGCACCTGGTCGAGGTAGATGGTTTCTTCCATGGGCTCGACGAAACGGAAGCTCAGGCGGCCGTTGCGCGGCTTGAGCATGGTGCCGGGAACCTTGAGGTATTCCGTCGGATCGGACGTGTTGCGCACACCCGGCCCCACCCAGTGCCCCACGATGCCTGCGCCGATCATGTCGCTCACGAATTCGTAGCGCTCGCCATTCCACGCGAACAGCACGGGACAAGAACTTCCACGACGGTCGATCTCATCGAGTGTGTGGGTGCGGCGGCGGGCGAGTTGCAACTCGTCCTGGATCACGCCCGTGGGCCACAGCATGCGCACTACGTCGGCCTCGCGTGCGCGGTGGAGTCCGGCGATGATCTCCGGCGCACTTTGCCCGAGATATCCCGAAGCGCCCGGCACTTCCCACTTCTGCCACTGGCGTCCGGCGAAGACCTCGACTTTGGTGCCGATGGCGCTCTTGTTGTCGTTCAGTCCACGCAGTGCGATCCGCAGCCACGAGTTGCGATTGCCGCCATCGTTGCGCAAGAGCACAACCGGGCCTAGGTTCTGGGTAATGAGCAGGTCGGTATCGCCGTCAGAATCGTAGTCGGCGGTGAGCAGCGCGCGCGGGCGCTCCAGCTTGAGCTTGTCGAGGCCCACATCGGCGGTGACGTCGGCAAATCCCTTGGGGCCCAGGTTGCGGAGCAGGCGGACGCGCGGACCTTCGGGCGACTCCTTCGTCCTGAGGGTGGCGCGCAGTTTCTCTAAATCCAGCCTTCCCGATGTCGACGACGGAGCCGTGGCCCGATCACCCACTGCAACAAGGTCAATCCAGCCGTCGTTGTCGTAGTCGAAGGCAGCCACTCCCCAACCTATCGTCCAGTCGAGCGCGGGTAACGGCACGCGCTCCAGCTTTCTCCCGTCCACGTTTCGCCACAACGTTAGGCCCGGAGCCGCCCAGTGAGTGAGCGCCAAGTCCATCCAGCCGTCCTTGTTGAAGTCGAAGACCGCAACTCCCACCGACGGCGAAGGCACGGGCTCCGACCAGGGATTGAGCGCGGCAAACTTCCCTTCCCGCGGATTCGCAAAGATGGTTGGTGCCGGGCCGGAGCCGGTTACCAACAGGTCCACCGCACGGTCATTGTTGAAGTCAGTCAGCACAGCCGCGAGGCCAGAGCCGCTGCCAGCCAGACCGGTGGCTTCGGTGACGTCGGTGAAGGTACCGTTGCCGTTGTTGCGCCAAAGCGTGTTGCCAAAAATGGCGGCACTGGCTTCAGGGAACTCGTTGGGCTTCGAGGGATCGCGCACTGGAACACCAACAAAGCGGACTGCAAACAGATCGAGGTCGCCGTCGTGGTCGTAATCCACAAAAGTCAGGCCCACAAACAGTCCAACTCCCACACGATCTCCCGCGAGCATCACAGTGGAAACGCCCGCTGCATGACTTACATCTTGAAATTTCCCCCTCCCCAGATTGCGGAAAAGCTGGATCGTTCCCCAACTGCTGACGGCCAGGTCAGTCTTGCCGTCGTTGTCGTAGTCGCCGGTAGTACAGCTTTGGGCAATGCGGGGCAGCTCCAGTCCCGACGCATTGCTGGCGTCCAGAAAGCGACCTGCGCCTGCATTGCGCAGAAGCTTCGGCTCAGCTGAACTCCACGGTTTCCCACCTGGCTTGCCGCTGGCTAGAAGAAACAGATCGGGTTCGCCGTCGGCGTTATAGTCCAGGAAGCAGGCGCCTGGCCCCAACCGCACCTCCGATGCGTCGTTCACCCACGGTGCGTCGTCATTGAACACCCTTGGGGCCGAGAAACCCGCAAGGTGTTCGAAGCGCAGCCCCGCCTGCTGCGTAGCCGAGACAAACCGCACCGGAATCGCAGCCGGCGCCGAGTCGGGCGCGGTGGTTACGTCTTCGGCCAGCGAGTATTTTCCTTGGTCGCCGTAGGCCAGGCTGATGGGAGAACCCAGTTTTTCCTGTGTCAGCTTCTGGAAGCGCGCCAGGTGCTCGCGGGCCTTCTCGGTCGCTCCGGTGCGCTGATGGGAGCGCGCCAGTCCGAACTCGGCAGAAACATGAAACGGATTCCGTTCCAGCGCGCGCTCGTACGCGGCAATGGCTTGATCGTGCTTCTGCAGTTGTCCGGCCATCCAGCCGGCAAAGTAGTGGCTGTCGGCGTCATTAGGATCGAGTTCCGCGGCGCGGGTGAAAGCGGCAAGCGCGCGCTCCGAATCGCCCTGATTGCGTAGCATCAATCCGAGGTTGTACCAGGCACGGATATTCGTGGGTTGCTTTTCGGTGACCTCGGTCAGCGCCTTCACCGCCGGTTCGTAGCGTTGCAGGTTATAGAGTGCGATGCCCGCGTTCAGTCGCGCGGTAAGCAGCTTAGGATCGAGCTTGTACGCCTTCTCGAAAAGCCCGAGCGCCTGCTCAAAGCGCTGCTGCGTCATGTAGCCCACACCCAGCGTGTTCAGGCGGCGGGCCTCGGTGACGGGATCGGCAGGCAGTGCGGTGCGTCTTGCAACAGAACGCGGAGTCGGAGCCTGCGGTGCGGCAGCAAGCACGGCCATAGCCAGGAGCAGCAGCAGGAGGGTTCGCTTCATCGCGGTAGCCAGTGCATGCGGAAAGGCCAGCCTAACGTAGCCGGAGGACGCTTGTCCACGCACCCGACCAAATCGTCAATCGTCAATGAAGAAATCGTCAATCGCGAGAGACGCCGGGTCGTTATGCCTCCCTGGACAATGGCGGCTCCTCGTATCCGAACTCGCGGTCCAGGAATCCCGCCACGGCCAGCACTTCTTCCTCTTCATTCGGCCGCCCGATCACCTGCACGCCGATGGGCAGGCCTTCGCGCGACTGGCTCACGGGAACCGATGCCCCCGGATTGCCCAGCAGGTTGAAGCATTCGGAGTAGATCATCACGTCGGGTTGTCCGCCGGGATAGCGCACCGTGGTCCCGTTCACGTTCCATTCGCGCTCGTAGTGGCGAAAGGCGGGAATGGAACACACCGGGCCGAGCAGGATGGGAAACTCCTGCATGCGCGCCAGCAGCTTCAGGCGCAGCGCATCGCGTTCCAGCCAGGCGTTGAGAAATGTGTCAGCGGAGATCGGCGGCAGCGACGCGACCATCGCGGCGTAGTCCTTCAAAACCGGCGAGAGGTCGTCTTCATGGCCGGCGAGCATGGGCTCGAGCAACATGCCTCCGGCCACGCCGAACAAGGTCCACCAGCAACGGTGCGCGGGTGCCAGAAAATCGGGTGCGAACGGCTTCACCTCGAAACCCTGCTTCCGCAGGGTTTCGGCAGCAACGTGAACCGCGGCGCGCGTCTCAGGAGTGACCGGAGTGGAAGGATCTTCCTCGTAGTATCCGATGCGCAGCTTGCGGGCCTCCACCTTGCTGATCTTGCGCAGTGGAATGCGGGCGGCACTGGTGTCGCCGGGATCCGGTCCAGCGATGGCGTTGAACAGCAGCTTCACGTCGGCGATGGTGCGCGCCATGGGCCCCACCACGCCCAGCATCGCGAACGGTCCCAGTGACTCCGGGTAGTGTCCAGTCGCGGGAATGCGGCCGGGCGTAGGTTTGAGCCCGCAGATGCCGCTGAAGTGCGCAGGGACGCGGATGGAGCCTCCGCCGTCGGAGCCCACGCCGCCGGCCGACATGCAGGCTGCGATGGCGGCAGCCTCGCCTCCGCTCGAGCCGCCGGGTGTGCGCTCCAGGTCCCAAGGACTCGAGGTGCGGCCGTGCAAAACGTTCGAGGTTTCCCACGCCATCAGCAACTCAGCCACATTCGTCGTCCCCAGAACGATGGCGCCCGCTGCCTTCAGCCGCGATACCAGCACCGCGTCCCTCTCGGGAATGTGCCCGGCGCGCAGGCGTGTGCCCGCCTCGCACAAGAACCCGGCGACATCGATCGAGCTCTTGATGCTGATGGGCACGCCGTGCAGCGGGCCTACGTCGTCGCCATGCAGGAGGGCCGACTCCGCCGCGCGCGCCGCGGTGAGCGCGCGTTCTTCGTTCAGAGAAACGTAGGCATTGAACTTCGGATTCAACTGCTCGATGCGTTCGAGGTGCGCCTTCACCAGATCGATGGGCGACACCTTGCGGTTGCGGACCTGCGCGGCCATTTCGGCGGCACTGAGACGAGTGAGTTCCGACATGAGCGGGTCATTCTAATACGCCGGCGCAGCGCCTCCCATGTGCACCGGGGCGAGCTTGGCCACGCCACGCGGGCCGGGCTTCCGGTACAATCGAGCGAGTCCAAGGCAGTTACTCCCACGGCAACACTTGCCGGATCCAGCATTGAGTTCACAAGAGGAAAAAGTCGCGCAGTCGGCCGCGCCCATTTTTTGGCGCGTGGAGGGCAGCCTGCTCAATCTGAGCGCGGTCCGCCCCGTGGCCTTTTTCACCTGGAATGCGCAGAGCTTCGTAGAGCGCTGGGCGCGGCGCGGAGGCCTGGCCCTGATGGCCATGGTCCGCCCGCTGCTTTACGCCTCCCATCGCATCTTTGCCACGCGCGTGCTGCATTCCGTGCTGCGCGGCGTGAGCCGAGACCGGTTGGACTTATTGGGCGAGGAGTACTTCCAATACAAGTTGTTGCCACGCCTGAAGCCCGCCGGCCTGGCCAAATTGAAGGACGCCATGTCCACGGGCGGGCGCGTGGTCCTGGTGAGCCAGGGCCTTGACCACGTGATGCGGCCGCTGGCCCGGCATCTGGGCATCGGCAGCATCATTGCCAATCGCCTGGAGTTTCGCGATGGACTTGCAACCGGGCGTTTGCTTGATCCCGTCATCCGGCCGCGGGGAGCTCTGGCCCGGCTGCTCGGCGGAAATCCGGACGGCCGCGTGCCCGAGGAGCGTCTCGTAAGGGACCTTGACCTGGCCGGCGGAAGTGAAACCCTGCGCCGCGCGGCGTTTCCTGCCGAAAGGCAGCTCCCCAGACTGTCGCGGCCTCCCGTGGTGTTTGACCACAAGAAGGCGCCTGCGGAGATGAGTGTGCGCCGCGCGCTGTCCGGCAAACACGTGATGCTCATCGGCGTCACCGGATTTATCGGAAAAGTATGGCTGGTGAAGCTGCTTGAAGACCTGCCGGAGATCGGCAAAGTGTATCTGCTGATCCGCAAGCAGAAGTCGAATCCGGCAATGCGCCGTTTCGAAAAGATCGTGGAAGAATCTCCGGTCTTCGATCCCCTGGAAGAGCGCCTGGGCGATGGGTTTGCGCGGTTCCTCGCCGAGCGCGTGGAAGTGGTGGAAGGCGACGCCTCCGCCCCCGGACTGGGTCTGAACGAAGCCACCCGAGCCCGGCTGCAGCGGGATCTGGACCTGGTCGTGAACAGCTCCGGGCTGACGGACTTCAATCCTGATCTTCGCGACGCGTTGGGCGCCAACGTCGAGGCCGTGCTCCAACTGCTCGATTTTCTGCGCGGCTGCGACCATGCCGCGCTGCTCCATCTTTCCACCTGCTACGTCGCCGGATACGTGGACGGGCGCGTCCCCGAAGAGCTGGTCGCCAACTACACCCC
>JBOGLL010000356.1:0-5575 GCA_050746065.1 Terriglobales bacterium
CGCCGAGAGCGTCGAGGACCACAAACTGCACGGAGAAACTCTCGTTATCTCACCGGAAGCAGCCGAGGCCATGCAGCGCGCACGCTCCGCCGGCCGGCGCATCGTGGCGGTCGGCACTACTACCGTACGCACTTTGGAATACTGTGTCGCCCGCTCCACCGGGGGCCGCCTCCAGGCGATGAGCGGCGAAGCCGGACTCTTCATCTATCCCGGATTCCAGTTCCGCGTGGTGGACGCCCTGCTCACCAACTTCCACCTGCCGCGCTCCACGCTGCTGATGCGGGTCTGCGCCTTCGCCGGACGTGACAACGTTCTTCACGCCTACGCCCATGCTGTCGAACAACGCTAGCGCTTCTACTCCTATGGCGACTGTATGCTGCTAGATTGAATCATTGAGTGATTGAATCAGTGAATCATTGACGGAAGTGCGCGCCTCCCTTGCCGCATTCCAATGATTCAATGACTCAATGATTCAATGACTCAATCCAATGACTGAATCCGCAAAAGGCCGGGTGTTCTTGATCGACGCCATGTCCTACATCTTCCGCGCCTATCACGCCATGGCGCGGCAGCGGCCCATGTCCACGCGCACCGGCGTCCCCACCGCAGCCACCTATGTGTTCGTCAACATGCTGCGCAAGCTCCTGGCCGACTTTTCGCCCGAATATGTAGCCGCCATCTTCGACCCGGCCGGGCCCACGTTCCGCGACCAGCAGGCCGCGGCGCTCACTACCGTGCGCAAGTTCGACCTGAAGACCCAGACCTTCCAGGAAACCGCCTACCACGGCTACAAGGCCAACCGCACCGAGACGCCGCCCGATTTGCTGCAGCAGATTCCCTACATCCGGCGCGCGCTGGAAGCCTTCCGCATCCCCATCATCGAGCAGCCCGGCTACGAAGCCGACGACGTCCTGGGCACGCTCGCCCGCAAGGTGGCGGAGCGTGGGCATCCCGTATACGTCGTTTCCAACGACAAAGACATGTTGCAGCTCGTAGGCGAGAACATCTGGGTGCTGAATCCGCCCAAGGGCAATCTGCTGCTCGACGCACCCAAAGTAGAGGAAGTGCTGGGCGTGCCTCCGGACAAAGTTGTGGACGTCATGGCACTGCGCGGCGACTCGGTGGACAACATCCCCGGTGCGCCCGGCATCGGCGACAAGGGCTCGGTCGAGCTGATCCGCCGTTTCGGTTCGGTGGAGCAGGCGCTGGAGCGCGCCGCGGAAGTCGAGAAGAAAACCTACCGCGAGTCGCTGCTCAACAATCGCGAGGCTGTCTTGTTGAGCAAGGGGCTGGCCACCATTGACCGCAACGTGCCCGTAGAACTGGATCTTGCGAACTACGCCGCCCAGTCTCCCGATCTCGAAGCCTGCCGCGCGCTGTTTGCCGAACTCGAGTTCTCCAGCCTGCTCAAAGAAGTGTTGCCCGAAGCCGCGCCCAGAAAAATCGAGAGCCGCGTCGCTCAGTCATCCGCCGATGTCGAAGCCACGCTCGCCCAGGTAACGGATGGCCGCGTGCTCACGGTTGCGCTCTCTGTTCCCAGCACCGCGGAGGAAGAAGAAGAAGGTGACGAGCAAGCAGAAGCACCGCTGCTTGCCGTCCCGCCGTCGCCTGCGGCAAAGGCAGGAGACGACATCGCCATCTGGGCTGTCGCGGGCGACGTGCTGATGGTGCATCTCGACGGCGGCCCGGCAGGCGAGCGCCTGAAAGCCGCCCTGGCCGACGCAGCTTTGCCCAAGGCCCTACACGATTCCAAGGCGGCAGCGCACGCTCTGGAGAAGCACGGCGTTTCACTCGCCGGTGTCCGCGACGACACCATGCTGTACTCCTATCTGCTCGATCCCACGACCGCACGTCACGGCCTGGCGGACGTTGCTCTGCGCCGCTTCAGCATCAAGCTCTCCGGTGACCTCGCCGAAGCTGCCGACGTCACGACGCGTCTTTCTAGCGTCCTGCGCCGCGAAGTGGAAGACGACCGCCTCCTGCCCGTCTATCGCGACCTTGACCTGCCCCTGGTACCGGTCCTGGTCCGCATGGAAGCCGCCGGCGTAAAGATTGATACGGGCGTGCTGCGGGCGATGTCCTCGCGCCTGGAAAGTGCGGGCGATGGAGTCGCACGCAAGATCTACGAGCTGGCCGGCGTCGAGTTCAACATCAATTCGCCCAAGCAGCTCAGCGACGTGCTCTTTAACCGGCTGCAACTTCCCAAGCCGGTCAAGTATGGCAAAGGCAAAACCGTTTCCACCGCCGTCGATGTGCTCGAAGAACTGGCCGAGCGCCACGAGGTCCCGCGCCTGGTGCTCGAGTATCGGCAGCTCTCCAAGCTCAAATCCACCTACGTGGACGCGCTGCCCGCGATGGTGGACGCGCGCACCGGCCGCCTGCACACCACCTTCAATCAGGCAGGAACTTCCACCGGACGCCTTTCCTCCACCAACCCCAACCTGCAAAACATTCCCATCCGCAGGGAGTTGGGGCGCGAGATCCGCGCCGCCTTTATCGCCGAGCCCGGCCATGTGCTGCTGGCCGCCGACTACTCGCAGATCGAGCTGCGCCTGTTGGCGCATTTTTCCGAAGACCCGCTGCTGGTCGAGGCCTTCCGGCGCGGCGACGATATCCACCGCCTCACCGCCGCCGAAGTCTTCGGCGTGCCGCCGCTCGCGATTGACGCCGAACATCGCCGCCGCGCCAAGGCCGTGAACTTCGGCATCGTGTACGGGCTCTCGCCCTTTGGCCTGTCCCAGCAACTGGGCATCGAGACCCGCGAAGCGCGCAAATTCATCGACAACTATTTCGAAAAGTATCAGGGCGTGCGCCGCTTCATTGACCGCACCCTCGAAGAAACGCGCCGCGAGCAGCGCGTGCGCACGCTCTTCGGCCGCGTCCGGCCCATTCCCGACATCAACAGCAAGAATCCCAACCAGCGCGGCTTCGCCGAGCGCACCGCCGTCAACACCCCGCTGCAGGGCACAGCCGCCGACCTGATCAAGGTGGCTATGATTCACATCGACGCCGAGCTGCTCGCCCGTAACTTGAGCACGCGCATGACGCTGCAGGTTCATGACGAACTGGTATTCGAGGCCCCAGAAGGCGAAATCGAAACCGTGCGCGCGCTGGTGAAAGACAAGATGGAGAACGCGCACAAACTGCTCGTGCCGCTGGTCGTGGATGTGGGAGTGGGAAAGAACTGGAGGGACTTGAAGTAGAGAATGGCCAACGGCTGGGTGCCTTCAATACCACCACCAAGGGACCCGATCTCGATCGGGTACTTGGGAAGCTGGAGACGCCAGCGCCGCCCGGATGGTTGCGAGCGCCGTTGGGGTAGCACCGACGACCTCACAGGGGGAATCCACGTTCGTACTCGAATCCTCGAACATGAGCACCCGTGTGCCAGGCTGGAGGAGCTTCAGGGCAGGGTTCGCAAGTTCGACGTCGGGATACTCGACGATCGCGAGAGGATGACCCACTTTCTTGAGGGGACGATCCACCCTTCCCTTCAGCACCTCCACTAATCGGTAGTCCGCAGCGGGGTAGAACCGGGTGCAGGGCTCGCGGTAGCACGCCTTGATCATGTAAGAGCGCTCAATTTCGACCAACAGGATGTTCCCTACATCGCGGACTCGGCGTGGAAGGATGCGGTCCGGGCAGGGGTCGTGACCGGTGAGGCGGGTCGTCACAGCACTTTTGATCCTTTCTTTCTCGGCCCAGGCAGCCGGCAGGACTTGCTGAGCCTCTACACACCCTCGCAGATGCCACAAGCAGTTCAATTGAATGTCGAACGCGTGGGCAATCAGCCTCCGGGAGGAGGCGGGTGTAAACACGATCTTAAGGTCCTTCTCCGGCCACTTGAAGTAGGAGCGCGCGCGATAATCGGGGCTCTCGTCTTCATACGCCAGGACCGGCCCTTCGGTGTAGCCACGAGCACTCGTGGCGGCAACTGTGACAATTCCGGTGTAGCTGAACGTGCCATCGTCAAGCCGGACGCTGTACCTAACATCGTGGACCACGCCGTTTCGCAGCTCGGCCGTGGCCCAGAAGGTCCAGTATCGTACCCCCAGCCAGTAGCCAGCCTTGTACACGAACTCATTTACTTCCTCCGAGCGCGTGAAAGGGCGTTCCGCCCAATTATCCATTTCCACCGAGAGGCATTCGTCTGCTGGGCACGTGCTGCTATTCCAAGAGGGAATGCCGGGACGCAGGGCTGGGACCAGCGCGACGAGCTCCGCGCGCATCGTACGATCAAGATGCACCTGAGCAAAGCCATCCAAAATTGAGCGGACGCGATGTTGGAAAACGGCAGAGCGAGCCCGCAGACCAGCCGTTGTCAACAGTAAGGTGAGGCCCAGGACGACCCAAACACGGCGGGCCAATCGGGAGGTTAGACGCCGCCACACCCAGACTGTCGCGGGAAAGTGACGCGAGAAGCCCACACCACTATTGACTCCGAAGCAGGGCAGCTGGTTCCCGCTTTACGCTCCCAACGTCTTCCGAATCGCTGCTACGATCGCATCGGCCGTAGCACGCACTTCCTCTTTCGTCGCCGCTTCCACCATCACCCGCGCCAGAGGCTCGGTACCAGAATAACGCACCACCACGCGCCCGCGGCCGTCGAGCCGGCGCTCGGCGTCGGCAATGGCCGCTGCCACTTCAGGCACATCCGTCAGAGGTTTCTTCTCCCGTACCCGCACGTTCTTGATGATCTGCGGGAAAACTTCGAGCCCGGCCGCCAGTTCGCTGAGCGACTTGCCGCTGCGGCTCACCACATCGAGCACGCGCAGCGCAGTCAGCAGGCCGTCGCCGGTCGTGGCCCCTCCGGAAAAACGGTCGGCAAAGATAACGTGGCCGGACTGTTCTCCGCCCAGCGCAGCTCCCGACTTCTGCATCTCCTCGAGCACATACTTGTCGCCCACCTGCGCGCGCAGCATGCCAATGCCGGAGCGGCTCAGCGCTGATTCCAGTCCCATGTTCGACATGGTGGTGGCCACGATCAGGTCTTTCGACAGAACGCCTCGGGACTTGAGGTCGAGCGCCGCAAGAAGCAGAATGCCGTCGCCGTTGACCACGTTGCCGCGGGCGTCGGCGAACAGGGCGCGATCGGCATCGCCGTCGAAGGTGATGCCCAGGTCCGCGCCCGATTCGACCACGGCCTTGGCCACCACTTCGGGATGCAGCGCCCCACAGTGGTCGTTGATGTTCTGCCCGTCGGGCGAGTTGTAAACGAAGCGGGCCGTGATACCGCAGGCGCGGAAGACTTCTGGTGCTAGTGCGCTCGCGGCGCCGTGGGCGCAGTCCACCACCACCTTCAGGCCGCCGAGCGGTCTCGGTTTCGCGCTGGCAGCCAGCCACTCGATGTACCCGCGCCTCAGCGCCCCATCTCCCGGCAGGCTGGCTTGCGTAGCCCGGCCCCCCTCGGCCGGGCCCGCGTCGCGCGGGCTCTCCAACTGCGCAAAGATCTCGCGCTCGATGTCGAGCTCGATCTCATCGGGCAGTTTGTATCCCGTGCTGCCGAAGACCTTGATTCCGTTATCGGTCCACGGATTGTGCGAAGCGGAAACCACCACGCCCGCAGAATACTTCT
>JBOGLL010000357.1:0-3155 GCA_050746065.1 Terriglobales bacterium
CCTCACCCGCCGGGCCTCAGACCTCTACGGAAAGAAGTACCGGTCGCCCATCCCAGCCGGTGAACCCGTCTACGCCGTCGAACCGCAGGTGGCATTCGGGCTGATTGAGAGCATGGAAGATTTTTCGCGCACAGCCACGCGATGGATTTTTGGCTCCGAGACGTGAGACGCAGGGCGTCGCGTTATTCTCAGCTTTCCCGCCGACTGTAGTCCTCAGCTCCGCCATTTCAGCATTACCGGACCACTCATGGGATGCTGGAAAGGCTGTCCGGTGCGCCGTGATTCCATGTACGCCTGCTTGAGCTGGAAGTACCAACGGGCGGGGCGATCGGCGTCGTCAATGAGCATGAGAGCGGGCTTGTGGCGGAGACCTTCGGCCTGGAGCTCCATGGTGCGCCGATCCTGCTCGATGAACTTCTTCGCGAAGTAACGGGCCACGGGCAGGACAAAGGGCACATGGCGGAAGATGTTCCAGGCAGCGATAACATCGATGCGGCACTGCTCGCGAGTGATGGGCGTGACCGTGGTCAGGCTGGAGAACCAGTATTTGCCGGCACGAATCTGCTCGTAGCGCAGATTGGGCAGGATGAAGTCGATCGTCGTAGTGATGGAGTCGGCGTCAGAGTAGAGGCGCAGCAGCTTGTAAGGTGCGCTGTTCGACGAAGGCGTATGCGCGCTCATGCGAAAACCGTAAGGGATGGGCTCGAACTGCTTCTGTTTCTCGTGGATACTGTGGCGGCTGCGCCACCACCAGGCCTGGTGGACAAAGGGGCCGTGCGCCGGGTCCATGAGCCCGATGATGCCGTGGTCCACGCTGGTGGGCATGCCGGCGGTTAGGTGCGTGAGCGTGTAGCGGTCGCTGTGGACGGGCACGCGGGGCACGGGCGGCAAATCGGCGCCGCTGCGTCCGGTGCCGGGTTCGGGCATGTAGACCCAGAAAAAGCCGTCCCGCTCCTGGCACGGATAGGCAGTGGCATGGATCTTCTCCACGGGAAGCTTCTGGTCAGCAGTGAGCGAAGGGATTTCGCGGCACTGGCCGGTGGTACCCTCAAAGCGCCAGCCGTGATAGCTGCACTCCAGGGTCTCGCCGTCGTAATGGCCGCAGGAGAGCGGCATGCCACGATGCGGGCAACTATCGCGCAGGGCGAAGCCGCGCCCCTGGGCGTCGCGTCCCAGGACCAGGGGCACGCCCAGGAGCATCGCCGTCTTGAGGTCGCGGCCGCGGACTTCCCCGCTGGGCAGGGCGCGATACCAGAAGCCGAGCAGCATTTCGGTGTCCGGAGTCTGGCGCAGCGGGTTTTCGGCGTCGCTCATGGGCGTTTGCGAGCCTACTATGGGCGCGAAGGGGCGGCAAGATGGGTTGGAGCAACGAGCTGTTAGCGAAAAAGCAATAGGTGGTCACCCATCCGGTGCAGAGGGGCATGCACCAAAGTTTGGGCGTTCACGGGATTGCAGGATATCTCTGGTTATTGCTGGTTTTAATGGCACTTTAACCGTGTTTCACCCTGTTCACTCCCTTGATGCCTGCCCGCCAGCGACTTGGCCGCCGGGGTTTACCGGAATATAATCCTGCCACTCTCTGGTAAACGTCTCCGGGCGGTCTGAGGTTAGGCTGGAGCGCTGTGGCGGGTGTGTCCCGAACGCGTTTCCAAGATGGCACTTATGAGGAAATACCTGCGAGCCTGGCCTGCGGTGGCCCTGACGATGATGCTGGGGTGTGTGCCGGCCATGGGGGGCGATATCGCTCCCGTGCAGGAAGACGGGCGCATGATCTACCGCAACGACCTGCCCGACCGCAAACCTGCGGCCCGGCCTTCTACGCCTTCCGCTGGCAGCCGCTATTACTACTGGAGCGTTGTGGAAAAGCGCTGGAAGCGCGTACCCAAGCCCACGCAGCGGGCGGTAGCCGCGGCGCGTAGCGCTGCGGCTGAAGTGTCCGAGTACGTTGCTGCCCAGCCCGTCGCCGAAGGCACACCGGATGCAGGAGTGAATCCTAACTACGGCGCGCTGGTACGCGGACGGGCAGTGAGTTCCAGTGAAGTGGAGGCAGTGATCGAGGCAGCGGCGGCACGCCATAACGTGGACGCGAACCTGGTGCGAGCCCTGATCAAGGTGGAGTCGAACTTCAATCCACGGGCGCTTTCGCGCAAGGGCGCCATGGGACTCATGCAACTGATGCCGGCGACGGCGCGCTCCCTGCGGGTTGCAAATCCCTTCGATCCGGAACAAAACGTAGACGCGGGGGTTCGACATCTTAAGGGCCTCCTGGAGAACTACAACGGCGATGTCGCGCTCTCCCTGGCGGCGTATAACGCCGGGGCGGGAGCGGTGGCGCGCAGCGGCGGAGTGCCGCCCTATCGCGAGACACGGAATTACGTCCGCCAGATCACGCAGATTTACGGCGGGGGCGACACGGTGGTGACGGGGCCGTCGTATGCGCCCATCCGCGCCAGCCGCCAGCAGAACGGTGTGCTGCGCTTCTCCAACACGGATTAGGAGGGCAGCCGGGAACCTGAGGATGCCAGGCATCGCGCGAAGCCGTAGTCTGCGGCTGCTGGCCGCCGCCCTGACGCTGGCCTTATTGCTACCGGCATCCGCCGAAGCGCGCCCCGAACGCCGCCCCTCCCAACGCAATGTTTCGAGCAGCCGGCAGCAGGCGCAAGTGCAGTTTGAGTCGGCGGAGCGCATGCGTCGCTCGCTGGAAGCCCTACCCACCGCGGACCGCACCCGCAGCGAATACCGCCGCGTGATCGACGCCTACTGGCGGGTGTACCGCATCAGCCCGGTTTCTCCCCGCGCCCACGAAGCCCTGAACGCCATGGCCCAGCTCAAAACCAACATGGGCCGCATCTTCGACGATCCCAGGGTCCTGGAGGACGCCGTTGAGCAGTTCGGGTTCCTGCGGCGGGAGTATCCGGGCAGCCGCTACCGCTGGGAGGCCCTGCTGACCGTGGCGGAGATCCAGCGTGACGATCTGGAAAACACTGCGAAAGCGCGCGCGGCTTACCAGGAGTTCCTGCGGCTGTATCCCGACCACAAACTGGCCGATGTAGCGCGCGCCGCCATCGAAGACTTGAATGCGCCGGTGACGGCGTCCAAACGCCAGCCAGAGAAGAAGCCTGCACCCAGGAGCGAAGCAGCCGCCAGCCCACCCC
>JBOGLL010000358.1:0-9787 GCA_050746065.1 Terriglobales bacterium
GTTGTAGGCAACCACCAGCAGGATGGCGGCCAGCGCGGGCATAGGAACAAAGCGCACCAGGGGCGCAGCGAACAGCAGCACCACCAGCAGCGTCAGCGAATGCACCATGCCGGCCACCGGAGTCAGCGCGCCGCTGCGGATGTTGGTGGCGGTGCGGGCGATGGCGCCGGTGGCAGGCAGGCCTCCGAACATGGGCGAGGCGACATTGGCGATTCCCTGGGCCACCAGTTCCAGGTTGGGCTGATGGCGGTCACCGCTCATGCGATCGGCCACTACGGCCGACATCAAGGATTCAATCGCGCCCAGCAGCGCCACCGTGAGCGCGGGTGAAATCAGCGATGGGACGAGTCCCCACTGTACGTCTGGAAAGTGCAGCTGAGGGAGTCCGCTGGGGATGCCCCCGAAGCGCGTCCCGATGGTCTCCACCGGAAGGCGGAAAAAAGCCACCGCCGCCGTCCCCAGCAGGAGCACGACGATGGAGCCGGGAACTTTCTTCCAGTAGCGAGCGAACAGGATGATCACCACCAGGGCGATCACGCTCAGGGTGGTGGCTGTGGCTGAAAGCGTATCGAAATGGCGGGCCACCGCCGCCATGCGGCCGCCGAAGTCGCCGGGCAGCTTTTCGATCTTCAGGCCGAAAAAATCCTTGATCTGGGTGCTGGCGATGATGACCGCAATACCGTTGGTGAAGCCCACCACCACCGGCCGGGGAATGAATTTCACCGCGCTGCCTAGCCCAGTCGCCCCCAGCACCACCAGCAGGATGCCGGCGATGCCGGTGCAGATGAGCAGGCCGTCTGCGCCATACTTGGCCACGATGCCCGCAACGACGATGACAAAGGCGCCGGTAGGCCCGGCCACCTGAGTTCGGGAACCGCCCAGCGCCGATACCAGAAAGCCCGCAACCACGGCGCAGTAGAGTCCGGCTTGCGGCGGAAGTCCGCTGGCGATGGCGAAAGCCATGGCCAGAGGCAAGGCCACCAGTCCAACGGTGACGCCGGCAACCAGGTCAGCCGCGAACGTGCGCAGAGTGTATCCGCGCAGCGACTGCACGAGTTTGGGAGTCCACTCGCTCACCTGCGAAGCGCCATGGTTTCAAGAATGGCCAAGCTAGCAGTTTGCCACGAGTGAGCGGGCTTGAACAGAAGCGGATGCTATGATGGCTGGCTTTCATCATGAAAGAGTTCGCGAGCTGGGCACTCGATACAGCCACACAGCGCGGCGCTGCCTATGCCGACGTGCGCGTGGTGGATGACCGTCAGCGCCTGCTGCTCACCAAGAACGGGAAGGTGGGACACGCATCGGACTCGGAATCGCTGGGACTGGGCGTGCGTGTTCTGGCCTCCGGCGCCTGGGGTTTTGCTGCCACTCAGGAACTCACGCGCGAAGCGGTGGAAGCCACCGCCGCGCGTGCCGTATCCATCGCCCGGGCGTCAGCTCGAGTGAAGCAGCGCGACGTGGCCCTGGTTCCGGAAACACCGCACACGGCCGATTGGTCCGCTCCCTGCAAAGCGGATCCCTTCAGCATTTCCGTGGAAGCCAGCCTCGAGCTGCTGCTGAAGTGCGATGCCGAACTGCGCGCCGTGCCAGGCGTCACGCTGGCCGAGGCCAGCCTGCATTTCCGGCGGTACGAGCAATGGTTCAACTCGACGCTCGGGTCCGACATCCACCAGACGCGTTACGTCACCGGCGCCGGCTACACCGCGTACTCGTTCGAAGGCAGTGAGATCCAGAAACGGTCGTATCCCAATTCCTTCGGGGGCCAGTATCAGAACCGCGGCTATGAACTGGTTGAGGAACTCGATCTGCTGAAGAACGCCCGCCGCATCGGCGAAGAAGCGGTAGCACTGCACAAAGCTGATCAGTGTCCGGAGGGCGTGTTCACGGTCATCCTCGATTCTTCGCAGCTTGGGTTGCAGATTCACGAATCCGTCGGGCATCCCATCGAGCTGGACCGCGTGCTGGGGATGGAGGCCAACTTTGCCGGCACGTCGTTCCTCACCACCGACAAACTGGGCAAGCTGCGCTACGGCAGCGATCTGGTGAACGTGGTGGCGGACGCCACTGAATCGCACGGGCCCGGCCTGGGAACATTCGCCTATGACGACGAAGGTGTCCCGGCACAATGCACGCCCATCATCACCCGCGGGGATTTCACCGGATACCTCTCCTCGCGCGAGACCGCGGGCGAAGTCGGCCTGACGCGTTCCAGCGGCTCCATGCGTGCCGACGGCTGGAACCGCATCCCGCTCATCCGCATGACCAACGTCAGCCTGCTGCCCGGCGAAACGCCGCTCAGCTTCGCGCAACTGCTGGCCTCCACCGACGACGGCATTTACATGCAGACCAACCGCTCCTGGTCCATTGACGACAAGCGTTACAACTTCCAGTTCGGCTGCGAGATGGGCTGGGAGATCAAGGGCGGCAAGCTGGTGCGCATGCTCAAGAACCCCTCGTATTCGGGCATCACCACGGAATTCTGGAATTCGATGGATGCGGTGTGTTCCCGGGATCAGTGGACGCTCTGGGGCACACCGCATTGCGGCAAGGGCCAGCCCATGCAGGTGATGGGCACGGGTCACGGGGCAGCGCCGGCGAGATTCCGCAACGTGCGCGTCGGATCAGCGTACAAGGGGAGCTAGCAAGTGCTCAGCAAAGACCAGGCTGCCGACCTCTTCTCCCGAATCCGCAGGCACTCCACTGCCGATGCAGTTGAGGTTCTAATCAGTTCCGGACGAAGTGAACTCACTCGTTTTGCCAACAGCACGATTCACCAGCACGTTGCGGAAGAACAGTCTGTTATCTCGGTGAGGGCTGTGATCGACCAGCGCACGGCCCGCGCCACTACCAACAAGCTGGACGACGACAGCCTGCGCCGCGTGATGGCTTCTGCGGAAGCCCTGGCGCGGGTGCAGCATCCTGATTCCGATCTGGTGCCCATGGCGGAGAAGTCAGAGGCGCCCGGTTCGCAGACCCACGCAGAACTCGATGATGCAGGGGAACCAATCATTCGAATGGAAGATCTGCGCATCGACACGTTCGCGGCAGCGGGCGCTGGCTCAGGATCCACGTCAGTCAGGATCACGCACATTCCCAGTGGTCTGGTGGTGGTGGCATCTCGCACCGGAGCTCCGCAAAAAGAGAACCGCAAGCTCGCGATGGAGTCTCTGCGCTCCGCCTTTAGGGAGCACAAAGGTCGTGCGCCCGTGCGCGCCTTCCCCGCAACCGCAGCGCTCACACCGGAGGACCGCGCGGCCGGCGTGGAGAAAATCGTTGGGGTAGCCAAAAGGAGCGGTCTTACCACGGCCGGCGTCTTTTCGTCCGGGCAATCGGTTGAGGCTATCCTCAATTCGCGTGGGCTGTTCGCGTGGCATGAGCAGACCTCGGCGGAAGTTTCAGTGACCATGCTGGGCAGCGATTCTTCCGGCTGGCAGAAGGCCAACTCGCCCAATGTCGTCGGCCTCGATCCCGTAGCGCTGGCGGAGACGGCCGCCCGCAAGGCGCGGGAATCGGCTGCGCCGCGCGAGGTCCCGGCTGGAAAGTACACCGTCGTGCTCGAACCAGCAGCTGTGCTGGACCTCGTAGGCTTCATGTTCTACGACTTTGGCGGCATGGCCCTGCTGGAGCAGCGCTCGTTCCTCAACAATCGCCTGGGCAGGCCGATTTTCGGCGAGAACATCACCATTTACGACGATGTTTATCATCCCTTGCAATCGGGTGCGCCCTTCGACGGCGAAGGGGTGCGGCGCAAGCGCATGCAACTGGTGGTGAAAGGCGCGGTGAAAAACCTGGTGTACGCGCGCGCTACCGCGGAAAAGATGAAGCAGTCTGAACTGGCAGCGCAGGCCGGACGGATCGAGCCCACCGGCCACGGTTTTCCTTTGCCCAACGAGATGGGTGAGGCGCCCATGAACATCGTGTTCGACAGTGGCCCGGCGGCTTCGACCCAAACCGTAGAGCAGATGGTCGCGTCCACGGAGCGCGGCATCCTGGTGACGCGCTTGTGGTATATCCGCGAAGTGGACCCCTACGAGAAGATCCTGACCGGCATGACCCGCGACGGCACGTTCCTGATCGAAGGCGGAAAACTCACGACCGGAGTGCGCAACTTCCGCTTCAACGAGAGCCTGCTGCAGATGCTTTCGAGCGTCGAGGCCATGAGTGCCCCGGTGCGATCCAGCGGCGAGGAGAGCTTCGACATGGTCGTCCCTGCGATGAAAGTGCGCGACTTCAACTTCACAGAGGTCACGAAATTCTGACCGCCGGGGTCAGGCGTACCAACTTGAGGCTTGCCCAAACGCCGTCCTTGCCCCTAAAGTAGCTTCGCAGCACGAATCTCGATGTTAGCGAGTGCCATGGCCGACGAACGCGATCCCGAGAAGGAACTTCGAACCGCACCGCGCTATCCGGTGCGTCTGCCGGTGGCGGTGGAGGGCGAGGTTACGGCGGAAGCCGTGACGCGCGACGTTTCCTCCACCGGCGTTCTGTTTTACGTGGACACCGACATTCACATCGGTTCCATTATCGAGTTCAGCATCGCCATGCCGGCCAGTGTGCTGGGCACGCCCAACGACGTGGTGGTGAAATGCGTGGGCCACGTGGTTCGTTCGCACGTAGAGAACGGGCGCAAAGCGGTTGCGGCCGTGATCGACGAGTATCGTTTCGAAGCTCCGGGTGGCGCGGCCTCGGGAGAGGAGTAAGACGAAGGTCTTGCCCGAAGACAAGAACAAGGCGGTGAGCAACAAGAACCCCATCCGCGTGATTCTGGCGGACTCGCAGGCCATTTTCCGCGTGGGCTTGCGCAAAATCTTTGCACTCGAGTCCGACCTGCGCGTGGTGGCAGAGGCTGAGACGCTGGGGCAAACGCTGGCCGCGCTCTCCAAGTCGCCGGCAGACGTAGTGCTGTTTGAGGCGGCGATGACCGGCAATTCTGCCGAAGCCGGCGCCGAAATCCTGAAGCGCGTGCCCACGGTGCGCCTGATCGTGCTCATCGAAGAGGCGGGCGATTCGGAAGTGGTGGAGTTCCTGCGGCGCGGCGCGTGCGGCATTGTGCAGCGCGCGGTGCCGCCGGAACTGCTCATCAAGTGCGTGCGCAGATGCCACGATGGCGAAACTTGGCTGGACAATCGGGGCGTGAATTCCCTGATCGATGCCTACCGCTCGCATGCCACGACCGGCGGCGCGGGCGCGCGCCCACGCTCGCAGCTCACCGACAAGGAGCTGCTCATCGTTTCCTACGTCACGCAGGGAATGAAGAACAAGGACATTGCACACGAAATCGGCACTACCGAGCAGGTGGTGAAGAACTATCTGCGCAAGGTGTACGACAAATTGGGCGTATCCGACCGCCTGGAACTTGCGCTCTACTGCATCCATCACCGGCTGCTGCACGGCGCGCGGGGCGGCGCTGCGGCGGCGGAAACCCCTCCTGCGGAAGCGGTACCCTCGACGCCGGATTCGACTACGAAGCAGTGAAGCGAGCCATAAGCGATAAGCAATAAAGCAATCAACATAAGCAATCAGCGCGTTGTTTCAAGGTTGGCTTATTGCTTACTGCTTATTGCTTATTGCCGGCCCGATTGCCAACTGCCAATTGCTTCTGCTATCGTGCCGCCCTCTTACCACCGCCCTCGAAAGAGGCCTTATGACCCGAGAAGTTTCCATTCGTGTGAACGGCGCGGAACGCCGCTCTGCGGTTGAGCCACGCCTGCTGCTGGTGCATTTTCTGCGCGAAACCGCCGGACTTACCGGTACGCACATCGGTTGCGAGACGTCGCTGTGCGGCGCCTGCACGGTGCTGCTCGACGGGCGCGCGGTGAAATCGTGCACGGTGCTGGCCGTGCAGGCCGACGGGCGCGAGGTCACGACCATCGAAGGGCTGGCCTCGAACGGCCAGCTCCATCCCATTCAGGAAGCCTTCTGGGAAGAGCACGGGCTGCAGTGCGGATACTGCACTCCAGGCATGATCCTGTGCTCGCACCATCTGCTGTCGCAGTCGCCGTCGCCTTCCGACCGCGAAATCCGCGAGGCGCTGGGCGGCAACCTGTGCCGCTGCACCGGCTATCAGCACATCGTGAATGCGGTGCGCTCGGCTTCGCGCAAAATGGCCAAGCCGGCCAAGCCATCCAAATCCACCAAGGCGCGCAAGCGCGCGCGGGCGAGGTAAGCCATGGCCACGAAAGCAAAAGCCAACACACGCTGGGTGGGACGCCGTTACAAGCGCAAAGAAGATCCGCGCCTCATCCAGGGCATCAGCCACTACACCGACGACTTCAAGCTCCCCGGCCTGCTGCATTGCGTGTTCGTGCGCTCGCCTTATGCGAACGCCCGCATTGCCAGCATCAACGTGGATGCCGCGCTCAGCGCACCCGGCGTGGCCGGCGTCGCCACGGGCGACGAACTGAAGGGTGTGGGGCCTGTTCCTTGCGCCGGCGCGCTTCCCGATCTGAAGGTGCCGGCGCATCCTGCGCTGGCACAAGGGCAGGTCCGCTACGTGGGCGAACCGGTGGCTGCCGTGGTTGCCGAGGACGTTTACGCCGCCCGCGACGCCGCCGACTTGGTGGAAGTGAACTACGATCCGCTGCCCGTCGTGGTGGACACGGAAAAAGCCCTGGAGAAGGGAAGCCCGCTCGTCCACGAACAGTTCAAGACGAACCTCGCTTTCACCCATGAGTTGAAGAACGGTGACGTGGAAGGCGCCTTCAAGCGCGCCGACGTCATCGTTAAGGAGCGCCTGCTCAACCAGCGCCTGGCGCCCATTCCTATGGAAGGACGTAGTGTGATGGCGGAGTACAAACCGGGCGAGAACGTGATGACGCTGTGGTCGGCCACGCAGATTCCGCACCTGCTCAAGACGCAGGTGTCGGTGATGCTGGGTGTGCCCGAGACATCCATGCGCGTAATCGCGCCCGAAGTGGGTGGCGGCTTCGGAAGCAAGCTCAACGTTTACGGCGAAGAAGCTGTTGTCCCCTGGCTGGCGCGTAAGCTTGGCCGCCCGGTGAAGTGGACCGAAGGACGGCGCGAGAACATCGCCGCTACCATCCACGGCCGCGACCAGATTGACTACGTGGAGATGGCGCTGAAGAAGGACGGCAGCATCCTCGCGCTGCGCGCGCGCATCGTGGCTGATCTGGGTGCATATCACCAGTTGCTGTCGCCTATCATTCCCACGCTCACCACACTGCTGATTACCGGGTGCTACAAGATTCCCGCCGTCCACTGCACGGTGCAGGGCGTGTTCACTAACAAAATGGCCACGGACGCCTATCGCGGCGCCGGACGCCCTGAGGCAACGTACATCATCGAGCGCCTGATGGACCTGGCGGCGCTCGAACTGAAGATGGATCCAGCGCAACTGCGCTCCAAGAATTTTCCCAAGCCCAGCGAGTTTCCTTACGCAACTTCCACCGGCGTCATCTATGACTCGGCGAATTATCAGAACAGCTTGAAGAAAGCGCTGCGCCTGGCGGGCTACGACAAACTGCGGGCCCGCCAGAAGGCAGGACGGAAAAACGGCAAGTACTACGGCATTGGGCTTTCGACGTACGTGGAGATCTGCGCCATGGGGCCCTCGACCGCCATGCCTGCGGGAGGATGGGAGAGCGGCACGGTGCGCGTCGAACCTACGGGCACGGTCACCGTGCTTACCGGCGCGTCGCCCCACGGCCAGGGGCAAGAGACCAGCTTTGCGCAGATCGTCGCCGACGAGCTGGGCATCAGCCCCGAAGCGGTGAACATCGTGCACGGAGACACAGCCGCCGTTCCCTACGGCATCGGCACGTTCGGCTCGCGCGCCACCGCCGTGGGCGGCACGGCCATGTATTTCGCCGTGCAGAAGGTGAAGGCTAAGATGACGGCGCTCGCCGCTCACCTGTTGGGCGTGAAGCCTGCGAACATCGTGTGGACAGTGGGACGCATCGGCGCCAAGGGGACGAAGAAGTCGCTGGCCTTCGGCGAAGTGGTGGGCGCGGCCTATGGGGCGAAGAACATCCCGCCCGGTTTCGAGCCCGGACTCGAAGGCACGCACTTCTTCGAGCCCTCGAATTTCACCTTCCCCTTCGGGGCGCACGTGGTGTCGGTGGAAGTCGATCCCGAAACCGGCGAGATCAAGATGGAAAAGTACGTGGCCGTGGACGACTGCGGCAAGGTGATCAATCCTTTGCTGGTCGAAGGCCAGGTGCACGGCGGCATCGTGCAGGCCATGGGCCAGGCGCTGTGGGAGGAAGTGGTCTACAACGAAGACGGACAACTGGTCACCGGCTCGCTGATGGACTACGCCATCCCCAAGGCCGAGCAGATTCCGGAAATGATCCTGGAGCGCACGGTGACGCCGTCCCCGGTGAATCCTATGGGGGTGAAGGGAGTGGGCGAAGCGGGCACCATCGGCGCTACGCCCGCCATCGTCAATGCGGTGTGCGACGCGCTGGCGCCGTTCGGCATCCGGCACCTCGACATGCCGCTCAAGCCGGAGAGAATCTGGAACGCGATCCGGCAGTCGCAGAAAAAGAAGGACGAAGCTTCGGCGGCGGCGCCGCCGCGCAAGGCCGTCAAGGCGAGCGCCGCCAAGCCGGTCGCGAAGAAAAAGGCGGCAGGGAGGCGGGTATGATTCCGGCATCGTTTGGATACGAATCTCCGCGCAGCCTGGGCGAGGCTCTGGCGCTGCTGGCAGCGAATCCCGAGGCCAAGCTCCTGGCCGGTGGACACAGCCTGCTGCCCGCCATGAAGCTGCGCCTCGCGGCGCCGGCCATGCTGGTGGATCTGGGACGCATCGCAGGACTGCGCTACATCCGTCATGCGGGCGACTTTTTTGCCATCGGCGCCATGAGCACGCATGCGGACGTGGAGTCGTCGGCGCTGCTGCGCGCGTCGTCGCCGCTGCTGGCGGAGACCGCGGCCTGCATCGGCGATGTGCAGGTGCGCAACTGCGGCACCATCGGCGGCAGCCTGGCGCACGCCGATCCCGCCGCCGACTATCCCGCGGCCATCGTGGCGCTGGACGCGGAGCTTGTGGCCATGAGCAATACCGGTGAGCGCGTCATCCCGGCGCGCAAGTTCTTCACCGGCCTTTTCACCACTGCGCTGAAACCCGGCGAAATCCTCACAGAGATACGCGTGCGCGCCACCGATGGCGGCGTGGCCTACAAAAAGTTCCGGCATCCGGCTTCAGGATTCGCCGTGGTCGGCGTAGCCGCTGTGGTCAACATGCGCGGCGGCAACTTCGAGACCGCCGCGGTGGGCATCACGGGAGTGGATTCCTCCGCCTATCGCGCCAGTGCTGTGGAAAAAGCCTTGCGCGGAAAGCCCGCGAGCGCCATCGCTGCGGCGGCGGAACGTGCCTCTGACGGAGTAACCGCGCTCAGCGATAACTACGCGTCGGCTGATTTCCGCAAACACCTGGCGCGGGTCTACACGCGGCGGGCACTGGAAGCAGCCGTCGCCCGGGCCGGGGGCAAGTGAAGCTCGAAGGATCGCACAAGATCACCGCCTCGAAGGCGGCAGTGTGGCGCGCGCTCACCGATCCCGCCATTCTGCAGCGCTCCATTCCCGGCTGCGAGAAACTCGAAGCCACGGGCGAAAACACCTATCGCGCCACGCTGAAGGCCGGAGTGGGCAGCATCCAGGGGAAGTTCGCAGGCGAGGTCTCGCTCACCGACATCGTGGAAGGGAAGTCCTTCACTCTCACCTCACGCGCCAAGGCTCCGGTGGGTTTTGTGGAAGGCAAAGGGAAAGTGGTTCTGGAGGCGGCGGGTAAGGAGACGCTGGTGAAGTTCTCCGGCGAAGTGAAGAC
>JBOGLL010000359.1:0-5893 GCA_050746065.1 Terriglobales bacterium
ACAAACTCGCGATAGATGCCCTTCTGCGCAATCACCCGACTGGCAGCCGTGCAGCGCTGCCCGGTGGTGCCGAATCCGCCCCAGAGCGCGCCGTCCACCGCCAGGTCGAGGTTGGCGTCGTCGAGCACGATGATGGCGTTCTTGCCGCCCATCTCCAGCGAGCAATGTTTGAAGCCGCGTGCCGCCACCTCGCCGATCGCGCGGCCTACTTCGCTCGATCCGGTGAAGGAGACCGCGCGCACATCGGGGTGCGACACCAGCGCCGCGCCCGCATCCGACCCGAAGCCGGTCACCAGGTTCACCACGCCCTCGGGGACCCCCGCATCCGCCAGCGTGCGCACCAGGTTCAGGGTGGAGAGCGGCGTGTCCTGCGCCGGCTTGATCACGCAAGTGTTGCCGCAGACCAGCGCCGGGATGAGCTTCCACGACGGAATGGCCATGGGAAAGTTCCAGGGTGTGATCATGCCGCACACCCCGATGGGCATGCGCACGGCCATCGCGAACTTGTTGGGCAGCTCACTGGGTGTGGTGACGCCCAACAGCCGCCGACCTTCCCCGGCCATGTAGAAGACCGTGTCGATGGCCTCCTGCACGTCGCCGCGCGTTTCTTTCAGGATCTTGCCCATCTCCCGGGTCATATCGCGCGCGTATTCTTCCTTGCGCTCCATGAGAATCTGCCCCGCGCGATACAGGATCTCGGCGCGCCGCGGCGCCGGCACCAGCCGCCACGTTTCGAACGCCGACTTGGCCGCGGCGACCGCGGTGTCCACGTCTTCCTTGCTCGAGCGCTGGAAAATACCCACCACATCCCGCGCGTCGGCCGGGTTCAGGTTCTCGTAGGTCTTCCCGGCGCGCGCTTCCACCCATTTCCCGGCGATAAAGTTCTTGTAGGTCTTGGCTTCCGGCATGCTGGCGAAACTCCTCTCTTGGGCCGAATGGCCATGCTAACCAGCGCAGCCCGCTGTGTGCAAGTCGGGCACGTCGGCGTGCGACGCCCTATTTCTCGCTCCAGCCTCGTGCGATACTGGGCTCGTTGTACCGGCCTTTATCCAGCGGTCTTGCTCTCACCAGGGAGAAGCGGCGCTGAACAGGAAGCCCAAGCCGAGCAAGCCGCGCCCCCGCAGCCCCTCCGAGGGGAAAAGCACCGGCCCGCCCGCCCCGCCCGATTTGGAGCGCGCGGGTCTCTTTCGCTCCCTGGCGGAAGCCGCTTCCGACGCCATCCTCACCATCGACGCCCACAGCACCATCCTCTTCGCCAACCGCGGCGTGGAGCGCATCTTCGGGCATCGCGTGGACGAAGTGCTGGGCAAATCGCTCACCATGTTGATGCCCGACTACCTGCGCAAGGTGCACGAAGCTTCCCTGGCTCGCTACTGCCAGACCGGCAGGCGGCACATCCGTTGGGAGGGAGTCGAGCTCACCGGACTGCACAGAGACGGCCGCGAGATTCCAATCGAGGTCGCCTTCGGCGAGTTCCAACACGGCAACAGCCGCATCTTCACCGGGGTCGTGCGCGACCTCAGCGGGCGCTCACAGGCGGAAGAAGCGCTGCGCGACAGCGAACGACGCTTCCGCTCCATGGTGGAAAATTCTTCCGACATCATCCTGCTTGTCGACGAGCAGGCCACCATCAAATACGCCAGTGAATCCTGCCAGCGCGTCCTCGGGTACGCCCCGGCAGAACTCGTCGGCAGGAACGGCTTTGAGCTGGTTCATCCCGACGATCAGGCCGCCACCCGGCAAAACTTGCGGGAGGTCCTGCAACACGGCCACACCCACGCCAACAGTTTCCGGTTCCGCCACGCGGACGGCTCCTGGAGATATCTGGAGGCCATTGCCCGCAATCTTCTCGCTGACCCTGCCGTCGGCGCCATCGTGGCCAACATGCGCGACATCACCGAGCGCCAGATCGCGGAGGAAGCGCTGCGCGAAAGCGAAGCCAAGTTCCGCGCTGTGGCCCGCATCGCAGAAAAGGCCGGTAGCGCGGAGAGTCTCGACGCGCTGTACGCCGCCATCCATGCCATCCTCGGCGAATTGATGCACGCCCGCAACTGCTTCTTCGCCTTGTACGATCCGGACACAGATGTCGTCAGCTTTCCTTATTTTGTCGACGAGCGCGGCACCACGCCGCCTCCTCGCAAAGCTGGTCTGGGCCTTACCAGCTACGTCCTGCGCACCGGCCAGCCGCTTCTCGCTACGCCGGAAACCATCGAGGACCTCGTTCGCAAGGGCCAGGTGGTACGTTCCGGCCCTCACAGTCTCGACTGGCTGGGCGTGCCCCTCAAGAAAGGTGAAAGGACCTTCGGCGTGCTCGGCCTGCAAAGCTACGAGGAACGCCGTCGTTACGGCGAGCGCGAGATGGAGATCCTTCAGTTCGTCACTCGCGAGGTGGCGGGCGCCATTGAACGCCGCCGTTACCTCGATGCCGTGCGCGAGAGCGAAGAACGCTTTCGCGCCATTGCTGAGACCGCGACTTCCGTCATCGTGATCCGCAGCGGCTCCCGCTACGTGTACGTGAACCGCGCCTTTGAGCAGGTCACCGAATACACCCGCGAGCAGGCGCTGACACTGGATCCCGCCCGCCTGGTCCACCCCGATTGTCTAGAGCTGGTACAAACCCGTTCCCAGGCGCGTCTACGCGGCGAGCCCGTTCCTTCACGCTACGAGATCAAGATCGTCACCCGCAGCGGCAAGGAGCGCTGGCTCGATGCTTCCGCCACCGTCATCTCCTACGCCGGCCAGCAATCCATCCTCACCACCGCCGTGGACATCACCGAACGCAAGCGTGCCGAGCTTCTGCAGTCGGCCTTGTATCGCATCGCCGAGCAGAGCCGCTCCGCCGCCAGCCTGCGGCAGTTTTATGCTGCGATTCACGGCATTGTGGGCGAGCTCATGGACGCCCGCAATTTCTACATCGCTCTCTACGACCCGCCCACACAAACCATCAGCTTCCCTTATTTCGTGGACGAGGAGGACGTCACTCCGCCCGTCAAACTCAACGTGGGGCGCGGGCTCACCGCCTACGTTCTGCGCACCGGCCAGCCCTTGCTCGCCACTCCGGAAGTATTCGACGAACTGGTTCGCCGGGGCGAGGCCGAGGAAGTGGGCGCTGCTTCCGTGGACTGGGTGGGAGTTCCGCTCAAGCGTGGCGACGAGACCTTCGGCGTGCTGGTGGTGCAGAGCTACACCCAGGGCATCCGCTACGGCGAGCCCGAGAAAGAGATCCTCACGTTCGTCTCCCAGCAGGTGGCCGGCGCCATCGAGCGCCAGCGCAGCGAAGAAGCACTGCGCGAATCCGAGTCCCGCTTCCGTTCGCTGGTCGAGCGCGCGGTGTACGGAATCTGCCTGTCCTCCGCCGAAGGCCGCTTTCTCAGCGTCAATCCCGCGCTGTTGGAGATGCTGGGCTACGCTTCTGAGGAAGAAGTCCTCGCTCTCGATATCGCCCGCGACGTATACCGCGATCCCGGCGAGCTGCGGAAATTGCTTCCGGAAGTGCTGCGCACCGGCCGCATGGACAACCTGGAAGTCCAGTGGAAACGCAAGGACGGCCAGACTATCACCGTGCGCCTGAACGGCCGCGTGGTCCCCGGAGTTCAACCCGACAATCCCTGCCTGGAGTTCATTGCCGAGGACGTGACCGCGCAGCGTTCCTTGGAAGCCCAGTTCCGCCAGTCGCAGAAGATGGAAGCCGTGGGTCGCCTCGCCGGAGGCGTTGCTCACGACTTCAACAACCTGCTCACCGTCATCACCGGCTACGCCGACATCATTCTGCAGCAGCTCGCCTCCGACGATCCCTTACGCCGGGAAATGGGACAGATCAACAAGGCTGCCGAGCGCGCCGCCCTGCTCACCCGCCAGCTCCTCGCCTTCAGCCGCCAGCAGATGCTCGAGCCGCGCGTGCTCCAGATCAATGACGTGGTCACCGGCATCGCGCCCATGCTGCGCCGCCTGCTGGGCGAAGACATCCGCCTCATCAGCCGCCTGCATCCCGGCCTGGGACGCATCAAAGCCGATCCCGGCCAGATGGAACAGGTGATCATGAACCTGGCGGTGAATGCCCGCGACGCCATGCCCAAGGGCGGCGAACTCACCATCGAGACCCGCGAGACTTTCCTCGACAAGGACTTCGCCCACGACCAGCCCACCGTCAAACCCGGTCGCTACGTCCAGTTCAGCGTCATCGACACCGGCAGCGGCATGGATGAGGAAACTCTGGCCCGCGTCTTCGAACCTTTCTTCACCACCAAGGAGCGCGGGAAAGGCACCGGCCTTGGACTCTCGACCGTTTATGGCATCGTGAAGCAGAGCGAAGGTTACATCTGGGCGCAGAGCAAGCCGGGGAAAGGCGCGTCTTTCCATCTGTATCTGCCGGCGGTTGAGATACCGGCGGCGCAACCGGGAGAACCGGAAGCCGCCCGCAGCGCGGAGAAACCCGGATCGGAAACCGTACTGGTGGTGGAAGACGAGGAGGGAGTGCGCTCGCTGGTGCGCCACGTGCTCGACCGGCAGGGTTACAACGTGCTGGAAGCTCGGCACGCCGGAGAAGCCTTCCTCCTGTGCGACCGCTATCACCAGACCATTCATCTGCTGCTCACCGACGTGATCCTGGAGCACGTGAGCGGCCCGGAACTGGCGCGGCGCCTGATGGCCGTGCGTCCGGGAATGAAGGTGCTGTTCATGTCCGGTTACACCGATGACGCAGTGCTGCGCCATGGCGTGCAGTCCGCTGAAACTCCCTTTTTGCAGAAGCCTTTCTCTACCGATGTGCTGGCGCGAAAAGTGCGGGAAGTGTTGGACCAGCCGGTGGCGGCGAAGTGATTCCGAAAAATCGAGCGATCAGGGCTGCGGCTTGGTCATGACGCCGGCGGCGGGAAGCGGCACCGGAACCTTGGCTGCGGGCGCGGAATGCGCGGCTGCGGGCAGGCTGTCCGGATTGATGCCGATGTAGGTCGGGCCCAATCCCAGCTTGATGAGCGCGCGCGAATCGGGAAGCACCTTGGTCTGCCAGCCGTTGTCCTGCTGATACTTCATCATGGCCTGCTTGGACCGCTCATCCCACATTCCGGTGGGCTCGCCGGTCAGGTATTTCTCGCGCACCAGGGCTGCCTGGATCTGGCGGGTGCGTTGCTGATCCATGGCCTGCTGGCCGCGGCGCTTCCAGGCTCCGCGCCGCGCCCGGCGGGAGCTTTTCCTGGAACTCGCCTTCTTCCTGGACTTGCTGGCAGTGGCCTTCTTCTTGGAAGCCGTCGAAGCGGCCGGCTTGCGGGTTTGGGTCGCGGTCTTTGTCGTCGCGGTTTTCGTGGTCGCAGTCTTCGTCGAGGCATGCGCGCCCAAGGCCAGGCCGGCGCTCAGCAGCGCCACGCCCAGGCACAGGATCATGCTGCGAAACGTCTTCCCCGCTCGCAAAACCATCATGGACAAACAGGACCCCTTCAAAGGTAACTGGCGGGGGCATGATGCCACAGGCAGGGGGCCCGCCGCCAGATTACGGAGGTATCAATTCAGGTTACGGCTCTTGCGTGCTTAAGGCAGCGTTCCTCCCAGGAAAATGGTGCCGCTGCCGCGTCCGGTCTGCACCAGGAAGGCCACGTCCTGGCCGCTCTTCAGCCCGGACTCGACTTTGCGGAACTCTTCTTCGCTGTTCACTGGACTACGGTTCACTTCCAGGATGACCATACCGCGAGCCAGGCCCACATCGTCGGCGAAGGAAGCATTGCGCACATCCTGGACCACCACGCCACGCTGGGCGATGCCCAGGCGGTCAGCCATCTCGTCGGTCAGGTCGCGCACGGTGACGCCCATCCTGGCTTCGGTGGGCTGGGTGTCGCTGCTGTCGTCGTCACCGTCGCCCAGACGGTCGCGGAACAGCTTGGCGCGGTCGGCAATCACCACC
>JBOGLL010000360.1:0-4420 GCA_050746065.1 Terriglobales bacterium
GGCGCCATTCCTCAACGCGGCGGGGAAAGCGTCCGCCGTGCTCCCGCACCAGGACGCGCGCGGCTGCATGCAAGGAGCGCGCGCGACGGTAGTATCCCAGGCCGCTCCAGGCCGCGAGCACCGACTCCGGCCGCGCCGCCGCCAGGCGCCGCAGGCTGGGGAAACGGCGCAGAAATTCCCGATAGTGCCCGAGCACAGCGGCCACGCGCGTCTGCTGCAGCATGATCTCGGACACCCAGATGCGGTACGGGTGGCGCGTGCGCCGCCAGGGCAGGTCGCGACGATGGCGGTCGTACCAGGCGAGCAGGCGGACGCGGAGCTTGCGTTGTTCTCGCTCGTGCATTCGGGATGAATCATACCGGCTTCTCTCATTCCGAGCGAGGCTGGAAGGAGTCCGCTTCAGCGGACGACTGACGGCGAGTCGAGGAATCCTTCTGGCCAGCAGGACTTTTCGAGGATAGGGCTTCCTCGACTCGCGGTCGGTCGCTGCGCTCCCTCACGCTCGCTCGGAATGAAAACTGAACATCTGTATACTCGCCATCGTGGCCCGCCGACGCGAGCGCTCCGCCAGGATGCTGGAAACGACCGCTGACGTGGATGCCTCCTCGCGCCCAGGCAAAGCGGGAGTGAGAGCGAGTTCCCTGCTCTTCGGCTTCACCATCTTCCTCAGCGCCTTCCTTCTCTTCCAGGTGCAGCTCCTGATGGGCAAGTTCCTGCTGCCCTGGTTCGGAGGCGCACCCGCGGTATGGACTACATGTCTGCTGGCCTATCAGGTGCTGTTACTCGCCGGGTATGCCTATGCCCACTTGCTGGCGGTGCGTCTGGGGCTGGCACAGGAAAGACTGCACGGCGTGCTGCTGGCTGCTTCCCTGCTGCTGTTGCTGTACCTGGCCTCCCAGTGGCCTTCTCCCATCACTCCAGGGTTGGACCTGCGACCGGAAGGCGACGATCAGCCGGTGCGCAGCCTCCTGAAGATCCTGGCGATGAGCATCGGGCTTCCCTTCTTTCTGCTTTCGACCACCGGCCCGCTGGTGCAGCACTGGTTCAGCCGGGCGCGTGCGGGGGAATCGCCGTACCGGCTGTATGCAGTGTCCAATCTGGGTTCGCTGCTGGGCCTGGTGAGCTATCCGCTGGTGGTGGAGCCGTACCTGACGCTGCGCTGGCAGGGGCGCTTGTGGACCATGGGATATGTACTGTTCGCGCTGGGCTGCGTGGGCTGTGCCTGGATGGCGCAAGGGACGCGGGAGCCGTCGGAAGCTTCGCAGCGCAGGGTGGAAGATCTGGCAAAGCAGAACCCCGCGAAGACGGCCGCGGGGGATTTGCTGCTGTGGTTCAGCCTGGCCGCTTCGGCGTCCGTGATGCTGATGGGCACGACCAGCCTCATCACGCAAGACGTGGCGTCAGCGCCGTTGCTCTGGGTGCTGCCTCTGGTGCTCTACCTGCTCACCTTCATCCTCAGTTTCGAGAGCAAGCGGTGGTATCCGCGCGGAATCGTGCATCCGTTGTTCGCGGTAGCCGCCATCGTGGCCACCATCAGCCTTTTCCGCCAGTGGTCCTGGGACCCACAGCGGCAAATCTACATTTACTCCGCCTGCATGTTCATTTCCTGCCTGGTTTGCCATGGCGAACTGGGCCGCAGCAAGCCGCCCGCCGGACAACTGACCACCTTCTACCTGATGGTGGCTGCCGGAGGCGCCGGCGGTGGAGCTTTTGCCGCCCTGGTCGCGCCGTTGATCTTCCCGGCCTACTGGGAATTCCATGCCGGCCTGTGGCTGTCGGGATTCCTGCTCGTTATAACGCTGTTCCGAGACGGCGATTCCTGGCTTTACGATCACCCGGCCTGGCTGCCCTGGATGGTGTTGCTGGGCACGCTGGCGCTGCCGGAGATCCTGCTGCAGGCGGGCCTGGCGAAGATCGATCCGCCGGCCCTCTACTGGTACCGTGCCCTGCTGGCGATCCTGGCCCTGCTCGCGGTCCGCGCAGCGATGCGTTCCCGGCCTCGGGCGGCCGGGTTCTCCTGGCTGCAGATCTGTGTGCTGCCGCTGCTCCTGCTCCTGGGCTACGCGCTGGCGCGCCAGGCGGACGTGCGGCCCAAGAACCTGGTGGTACGCTCCCGGAACTTCTACGGTGCGCTGACGGTATGGGAGAACAACAAGGGCAATCCGATGCGCCACATTTACCAGCTCATGCACGGACGCACCACCCATGGCGTGCAGCTCCGCGACCCCGCCTATCAGATGAAAGCCACGAGCTATTACGACGTGCGCAGCGGTGTGGGCACGGCTCTCATCTATCATCCCACCCGCCTCACGCAGCCGAATCCCGGCAGCCTGCGCGCCGGCTTCATCGGACTGGGCGCAGGAACGCTGGCGGTGTACGGGCTGCCCGGTGACTACTTCCGCTTTTACGAGATCGATCCGGCGGTGATCGGCTACGCCTCGGGGCCGCACGCCCTGTTCACCTACTTGCGCGACAGCAAGGCGAAGGTGGAGATCGTCCCCGGGGATGCGCGGCTCTCGCTGGAGCGTGAGGCCACAAAAGGCGAGTTGCAGCAGTTCGATGTGCTGGCGGTGGACGCCTTTACCAGCGACGCCATCCCCGTGCATCTGCTCACCCGCGAGGCTTTCGAACTGTACCTGCGGCATTTGAGCGAACCCAACGGCATCCTGGCGGTGCATGTCTCCAACAAGACGCTGGACCTGGCGCCGGTGGTGGCCCGTCTGGCGGATGAGCTGGACCTGGTGGCGGTGCAGGTGAACGCCAAGGAGCGCGCCCCGGTGATCTACGAAAGCGACTGGGTCCTGCTCACGCGCAGCCGGTCGCTGTTCCGCGCTCCGGAGATCGCATCCATCAGCCAGCCGGTGCGGCGCGACCGCAACATCGGACTGTGGACGGACGACTACAGCAACATCGTATCGGTGATTCGGTAGTTGGGTGGTTGGATGGTGCGATGTGCGATGCGCGATATTTGATGCGCAGGGCGAGAGGCAGGAAATCAGGCTCTCACTTCACACTTCACACATCACACATCGAACATCAAACATCTACTGAGGAGCTTCCTCGGCTGCCGGCGCCGCGGCCGGTTTCTTCTTTTTCTTTCCGGCAGCCTCAGCGGCAGCGGCTTCCTTTTCGGCTTCCTCGCGGCGCCGGGTGTACTCCGCCAGGTTGCCCTGCGCGTTCTCCAGCGCCTGCTGGTACATTTCGCGGCGGTTGGGCTTGGTTTCGTTGGCGAGCTGATCTTCCATCTTCTTGATGTTGTTTTTCAGCGCTTGCTCGTCCTGCTTGGCGGTGTCGAGTTTTTGCTGGGCAGCGGCTGCGTCGGCGCTGGGCTCCCCGGGCTTGGCTTCGCCTTCGGCAGCGGATGCGGTTGCGGCCTCACCCCCTGCCGCGGGAGTGCCCGAAGACGCAGCGCCGGCTGCCGGAGCGGCGCTGGCTCCGACCGTCGAGGTGCCGCCGAAGTCGGCGCCCGCCTTGGGCAGGTTCTCATCGGAATAGACGTGTTTGGTCTTCTGGTCGTCCTTTTTCTTCTTGCGGGCGAGTTCGCCGAGCGAGGGCCCCTCGGTCTGTGCCCAAGCTAGCCCTGTTCCCATCAGCCCTGCCAGCAGGAGCATGACCGTGGCGTGCAAGAGGATGCGCAACGCTTTCATGGACGACTCCTAATAAAAGATCTCGCGGTACGCGATCACCCGCGGCGGTTGTGGCGCCATGTTGTTCTGCAGCGCGCACACATCAAATTGGATGTTAGCGCTGCCGCCCAGGGTTGTAGTGTCCAGCGACTGCTGCCCGGCCAGCACAGCGCCTGAGATGTTGGTGGGATCGTTGCCTCCACCGGTGAATGAGATCACACCTTTCACCAGGATCAGCCCGAAGAACTGCAATCCGCCGTTGATCTCCAAGTCGCCGTCCACTACCAGGATACCCGCCCCTGTGCTGCCGGCCGTAAGTTTGAGATCCCCGGGTACATAGGTGATCTGATTGACCGCTCCAATCGGGTCGCCGGAATCCACGGGCGGAAACGGAGTGGGCAGGGTGCCGAATTTTTGCTTGTCCTCGGTGTGGCAGTTCAGGGGCGACCCATCACAATTGTAGTTATAGGGCGCGTTGCGCACGTCCACCGCGGTGGGGTTGTCGGCGTAGCGCGTAATCATGCCCGGGATGTCGTAAAACCAGTCCTGGTTCTGCGCAATGGCCGGCGATTGCCCCGCGATAACCACCTCAGAAGCATTGGGATTGTCCACATCCTGGCTGGAATAGATGGCCCATTTGTCGTCGTCGCAGACCTTGCCCGGACGGCTGACGCAAGTGGTCACCTTCGTCTTGGCATCCTTGGTGCACTCGCAAGAGCAGTAGTCGAAGCCGTTCACGGTGAGCTGTCCGCTGAGTGAGACGTGGTCCTGCGAGTCCACGGCGGCGTTGGTGA
>JBOGLL010000361.1:0-5262 GCA_050746065.1 Terriglobales bacterium
GAGAGTGTGGAAACGCCGGAGACTATCTCGCTCTCCGACTTTACCCGCTCCAAGGACGTTTTTGTGCTCGAAGTGCGGGGCGATTCCATGCAGGACGAGCACATCGTCGAGGGCGACTACATCCTGGTGGAGAAAGCGCAGACCGCCCATAACGGCGACATCGTAGTGGCGCTGGTGGATGGAACCGAATCCACCCTCAAACGCTTCTTCCACGAAGGCGACCGCATCCGCCTGCAACCTTCGAATGCTGCTCTGCAACCCATCATCGTTCCGGCTGCCGCAGTCCAGGTGCAGGGGAGGGTGATTGGAGTGTTGCGGAAGTACTGAAGCAATTCAAAATGCAAAATGAAAAATGCAAAATGAAAAGCGCAAAATGAAGGCGATTCCCGCTCGCCATTTTGCATTTTTCATTTTACATTTTGAATTTTCTCTACCACCCGCCTCCACCGCCTCCGCCCCCGCCGCCGCCCGACGATCCGCCACCACCCCCACCCGAACTGCTGCCCGAACTGCTCCCCGGGGGTGTGGAAGAAGACGACACGGCGCTGGAGAACGAGCTGCCGAGCGATGAGGCGAACCCGGCTGCTGCCAGGCTGTTCCAGTTCGACCCGGAATACCAGGCCGGAGAATATCCTTCACCGCCCGGAGTCTGGGCGGCGCGAGCGAACACATCGGCGAATTGCTCCGCCCACTCATGCTCCACGCCCAGGGCGAGCGCGTAGGGAAGATATTTCTCGAACAGTTGCGGAGTCCTTTCCACGGCGCCCAGCATGCGCATGCGGTCGCCCTCCACGGCGCTCAGGAACATCTTGAAGCCTTCGACCTGGTCGAGCACGCGGCGACCCGCACCGGTCGGAGCCTTGAGCAGGTAATGAAACAGGATGTTCACGCCGATCATCACCAGCAGCAGGACAGCGGCACCGGGTGTGGCCACGGTACTGAAGAAATAGAGGCCAGCCACCTCTCCTCCCAGAAATGGCAGGGCGAACAGCGACATCAAAATGGCACCGCCGAAGCGGCCCGCGCGTTCCAGGCCCCCGCCGCCGAAAAGCGCCATCTTCCAGAGGCTCAGCGCCTGGCGGAGCAGAAAGAACACACCCGCAGTCCACCCGGACAGCCACACGGTCATGAATCCAGCGCCCACCATCTCACCCGGGGATCCAATGGCCGCCACCATGGCGAGCAGCACCAGCACGCTGATTACGAAGCCGGGAATCAGGTAGCGGCGGTTCAAGAGGAAGTAGATCTTCTCCTGGCTGAGCTTCAGGGCATTCTCCAGGGCGTGGAGTGCGCCGCGGATGGTGGAATGGTTCTCGGTCTTGAGTTCGATGCTCCTTGAGGAGCCCAGCAGCTTCATCGAAACCACTCTCTCCTCCGGCGACAGGCTGGCCATCTTGTCCGTCTTCCTGGAAACGGTAAACGTGCCGGAGTCCTCGCTGATGGTGACGTGGCCTTTCACTGCCATGTCGAGCACGGCTGCGGCAAAAGTCTTGTCGTCAAAGCTCATTTGCGTCAGATAGCGGATGGCGGCCGGGGAAAAGTTCTGCGGAGGCTCATACAGCGGCATGATGGTACCCGCCTCCGGGTCACGTCCTACCTGCGCCCACACCACCATGTAGTAGCCGATCAGGAGGAACAGTCCCAGCGCGCCCACCAGCGCAGGACGGTTGTCGGCGACGAAGTAGCGGATCTTTTCTTCCTGCGTGGGTTCTTTGACGATGCCCTTGGGGAACGACACCACGATGGTGAGGCCTTCGCGCGGTTCCAGACCTTTCGTTGTGCGGAACGTGCTGCGGCCGTTAAAGTCCGCATCGCTCGCGAAGTCGCGGCCCTGGGCGCCCTGCGGCCCGGTATAGCCCTCAAGGTTCAGGCTGCTGCGCGCAACGCGCTGCGGAAGTGTGACCGTAGCCGAAGCCTGGTCAATGAAAAAGTTCCAGCCGTTGCCGGTCACGTTCCAGTACAGTTCGTCGTGGTCCGGAAAGAAGCCGAGCTGGCGGTTGGTCCGGTACGCGATGGTGTAGGTGTACTCGCCGGGCTGGAGGAAGACGTCCTCTCGGCCGACATAGACGGCTACACCGTTTTCCCGGTCTTTGGTGTGCCAGGCATCGGGACGGCCGTCGCGCAGGACCTCCACGACTTCGAAACCCACGCGGTAGGGATTGCCGAGGCGGTCTTTATAGCGCGTGGGGAACTCGCGATAGATGCCGCGCTTGATCTGCTCGCCGCGGGCCCGCACTTTGATGGTCTCGCGCACGTCCATCGAGCCGTCGGCGTGGACCGCGATGTCGCTGCGGTAATCGAGGATGCGCTCGTCGGCAAGTTGCGAAATGTCTGAAGGAAAGCCGGAGGAGGGCTGGTTTTGCGAGCGGGCAGGGATGTTCAGGAGAAGACACAGAACCGGCAGCCAAAGGAGCTTGCGCATGCGGGGGATAGTTTCTTCCCGGCGGGGCGGGCATACAAGAGGAAAAGCAAACCACAGAGGACACAGAGAGTACAGGGGAGAAGTGGAAGCAGCTGTGTCCCCACCCTATCGCTCCAAAAGCAGGAGCGATAAGGGTGGGGCAGCAACATCACACAGACGGGCAGCAGCATCACACAGACGCGGCGCGCCACACAAGCACAGCAAAACCCGGTCCCGACTTGCAGGACCGGGCTGCGGATTTCCGATGTGGTGCGTTATCCAGAGACGTGCTTGTTCAGGGCCTTTTCGATGGTCTCACGGGCCACGAAGCCCACAATCTGTTCCTGCACTTGCCCGCCCTTGAACACCAGCAGAGTGGGGATGCCGCGCACGTTGTAGCGCGGGGGAGTGGCGGGATTGCTGTCCACATCCATCTTGCCCACCTTCACCTTGCCCACGTAGGCGGTGGCTACTTCTTCCACGATGGGCGCGATGGCGCGGCAGGGGCCGCACCACGCTGCCCAGAAGTCCACCAGCACGGGCTGGTCGGACTTGAGCACGTCCCGGTCAAAATTTGCGTCGGTTAGTTCCAGAATTTCCTTAGCTGCCATTCTCTCTCCTGATCGAGTCCTGCCCGGCGGGGCGGGCGGGTTAGCCCGGGGCCGCCGTCATACTACCAAATAAATAGATGTTGGAAACCCCCGGAAGTTGCAGGCTGCGGAACCGGGCCCAAAATATAAAGGCGCCCTGGACCGGTTAGGTCACAGGACGCCGACGGCAGCCCTCCCCCTGAACTGCCTATCGAGGGACACAGTAGCTTTCATTCCGGTAACGTGTAAACGTCACGTCGGTAACCACCCGAGGAACGGAGGTAACCTTGCTCCAATCGCAGACGGGACAAGGGTTTTCGCTCAACGCTCGGGAATCCGGATCAGGCTCACGCGCGTGCTGACCTTCTGACCAGTTTCCATCCCGCCGACTACGACCAGACCTTCCTGGGTGCGCACCAGGCCGCGGTGGTCCATGGTGGGATGGGGATTGTCGGGCAGTGTCTGCCACATCTGCCGGTCGACGTTCCATGCGAACGTAGTGGCAACCGGTTCTGAGGGCCGGCCGTTGTAGCCCACGCCGTTGAAGTTGTAAGGATTGTCGGTGCCGCCGGTGAAAACGATGCGTCGCCCCCAGTCGCCCGCCGCCATGCGATAACGCGCCTTGCCGGGATGATTGGGCACGCGCGTCCAGGTGATCTTGGTCAGATCTTTGGCATCGATCTTTCCCATCCAGCATTCATCGGACGGCAGATAGGCCGGCGTCCCCGCTGGCGGTGGAGGAGTCGCGCCAAAAGCAGGGTTCTTGTAGGCGCCGTCTACATAGATGATGGTATCGCCCGCCAGCCCGCCGGAGTGTCCGAAGACGGGAGTGCCGGGGATCGGCGTCCCGGCGAGCCAGTCGTCTTTTTCCGTGTCGTAGATCTGGATGTCGCGGAGGTTGTCGCGCTTGGACCAGCCGCCGATAAGATAAACGTAGCGATTGCGGTACACCCCGATCACCGAGTCGTCCACCGGTACGGGGATGTCGGCGCCGCGCGCCCAGCGTTGCGCCTTCAGTTCATAGATGTCCACGTAACTCAGCGAGAGCTCGCCACCCTGCCCATCCACGGCGTATCCGCCGAATACGAACACTCGTTCGCCGACGCCGGCCGCCGAAGCCGCCAGGCGTCCCACGGGCCCGGGCACCGGCCGCAGCAGCACCCACTCGCGCGATTTCATTTCCAGAGCCCAGGCTTCGGGCGTGATGGCGTCCCAGGTCTTCTTCAGGCCGATTCCCATCAGGGAAAAAATGTAGGAACGGCCGTCGGCGCGGATTCCCGCCACAGCATTGTTGCTGGCTGCGGTGAGCAGCGGGGGAAGCTCGCGCCACTCGCCAGGAAGGGAAGGCACCGCCGGCTGCTGCGCGAAAAGCGCAACCCAGGCTGCGGCGATTAGCAGCAGAAAAGCGGTGCGGGGCCGCATCGTCAGGCGTGCACCCAACCGTACTGCGTGTTGCTGGGCGAGGGGAATGAGCCCTGCTGGTAGATTTTCTGCAACCGCTCCAGGCAGTCGCTGGGAATGGCCTTGCGGCGCTTGCCAATGTCCACGCCGTACACGCGGGCCGCGTTGCGCCCGAAGACCTTGGCCTTCACTTCGTCGGTGAGCGGGGAATATCCGAACCGCTTCATCAGTTCTTCCGGCATCTGCAGGCGGCGGAAGGCTTCGATTTGCCACTGCGGCGAGCCCCAGAAGATGGAGTCGGTGCCCCAGAGCACGTTATCAGCCCCGAAGGCATTCAGGATCATCCCCAGGACGTGCGCGCACAACAGCGGGCTGGTCACCGTCATCAGGGCGAAGGTGCTGCCCAGCTCCATGTACACGTTGGTCATGTGCAGATTCTTCCGGCGCCAGTCGCACAAGTCCGAAACCCAGGGAACGTACGACGTCCCCTTCAGACCGCTGTCCACGGCGGGCTTGGCGTCCTGCAGCGACTTGAAGCCGGAGTGATAGAGCAGAAAGTTCAGGTCGGGGAAATCTCTCGACGCCTTCACCACGTCCGCCGGACTGTAATACTCAGCCTCGTGAGAGAACAGGGGCAGACCCTTGTGCAGGCAGATGTTCTTGACCTTCATCTTGCGGGAGTATTCCAGCGCGGGATAGGTGCGCTTCTCGTCGTCCAGCCACCAGCCCTGGGCGCCTTCCACCATGGGCTGTCCGGTGTAGCCTTTCCAGGCATCGATCTTGAGTTTCTCCGCCTGCTCCTGCATCCACTCCAGGTTGCGCGCGCCCAGGTCGGGTGAAAACAGGCCGTGGCTCACCATACGCCGCGAG
>JBOGLL010000362.1:0-5194 GCA_050746065.1 Terriglobales bacterium
GTGATCTGCTCGACTGGTCGGCGAAAACGTTTCCCGACTTCTTCCGCGCGCTGCACTACACGCTGATCGAGCGTTCCGCGAAGCTCCAGCAGGCACTCGAGGAACGACTCAAGGGACGGATCGCCGAGGGCAAGGCTGCAATCTGTTGTGACCTCGATGCACCGGAGGTGGCGGAAAACGCCATTGTCTTCGCCAACGAGTTTTTCGACGCGCTGCCCGTGGACGTGGTCTCGCACGACGGCCAGGTGCTGGTGGACGTTCGCGAGGATCGCTTTGTGGAAGTCCTGGTGGCGCCGTCCGCCTCGGTGCTCGAGTATCTCGACCGCTATTCCGTTCATCCCGAAGCCGGTGAGCGCGTGGAAGCCGGCCTCACAGGCCCGGAATGGGTGGCACGGCTGGCAGGCCTGGTGAAGCGCGGATTCTTCTTGGTTGTCGACTACGGCTACACGCGCGACGAGCTGCTGGCCGGACGTCATCGCGGCACCGTGATGGCGTATCGCGAGCACACTGCGAGCCCCGATCCCTATGAAGCCCCCGGAGAACAGGACATCACCGCGTATGTGAACTTCACTGCCCTCAGCGCGGCGGGGGAGCAGGCCGGGCTGGCAAGGCTGGGTCTGGTGACGCAGTCACAGTTCCTGACGGGAATCGGGGAGGCGAACGAGTTCGCCGACGCCTTTGAAGGCTGCAATCTCCCGCAGGAACACGCCAAGCGAGCCCTCCAGCTCAAACACCTGGTCACTCCCGCGGGCATGGGCGAAACGTTCCAGGTGCTGCTCATGGGCAAAGGCGTGGGAGGGGACGGGATCAGCGGGCTGAAGTTTCGGTGATGTAGCCTTCGTTACATTCCGAGCAAGCGCAAAGAGCATAAGGCGCAGCCGCATGCGAGGAGTGCGAGTCGAGGTATCCCTACCCTGCCATGGTGCTGGAAGATAGCGGTTCCTCGACTCGCCCTCGGTCGCGACCTCCCTCGGAACTCGCTCGGAATTACCCCAAAAACCTTAGCTTCCGCTCTTGCTCTCGTAGGGCGTGGCCAGGTATTGGCGGGCTTCATCCTGGGCGCCTTGGGTGTTGTCGTTAGTGTTGAGGGCCTGCTGATACTCGCGGACGGCGCGCTCGCGCTGGCCGGTAAGGTCGAAAATCTTGCCCAGTTGCACGTGGCTCCAGACCTCGGTCCATTTGGGTTCGCCGTCGCCGTTCAAAGAATCCCGGTACGAATTTGCGGCAGCCTGGTAGTTGCGTTGCAAAAAAAAGACCTCGGCGATGCGATAGTGCGCCAGCGAACTGTTCTTGTTGGCGTTGAGCGCTTTCTGGTATTCGGCGAGGGCCTCCGCCAGGGCGCCCTGCTGTACCAGTTGTTGTCCGCGCAGGATGGCCACACGCACCTGCAGGTCCGACGAACTCTTCAGCACACGGTTGTTGGGGTCGATCTGGATGCGGCGCGGCTTGGTCTTCACTTCAACGGCGTAAGGCGACGCTGTCCCCACCACCTCGATCTTGCGGATCTCAATCGGACCGTCGGTATCGATGCGCAGTTCGACCGGCATGCGGAACAGGTCGAGGTCCTGCGAGATCTCGCCCACCACGCGGAAGCCGTCCTTCACCCGGAACACGGTGTACTTGTTGCGGAAGGCGGGCGCGCCGGTGGAGTCGAGCCACTGGGAAAAGAAGGCCAGCAGGCGCTCACCGTGCGCAGCCTCGGCCACTTTGCGGAAGTCGTCCGTGGAAGCTGACTTGCCTGCGAACTGGCTGTAGAAGTCGCGCATGGTCTTATCAAACGCGGCCTCGCCCACCACGAAGCGCAGCATGTGGATGACCATGCCGCCCTTCTCGGTGACCAGCGACTGGAACTCGGGCGAAAAGGGATCGAGCCCGCCGGAGCGCGAGAGAGGAACAGTGTCGTAGGCGAGCGCGCCCACCGCCATTTCCCTCGTGGCTTCTTCCAGTCCGGCTTCTCCGGCGGCGAACTCCACGTAGCGGGCTTCCGAGTAGCGCGCCAGCCCTTCTGTGATCCAGGTATCGTCGAGCGTGGCCGGGCTCACGCTAACTCCCCACCACTGATGGGCGATGGTGTTGGCCAGCAGGCGGTAATTCGATTTTTCCTGAATCGCGCGTGATGCGATGCCGGCGATCTCCGGCGCCCACACTGACGGCAGGGTCTCATCAGGGAGCTGGATGAGGTTCAGCCGGCTGGAAGGTGCGGCGCCGTACTGCGAGCTGAAGATCTGGAACTCTTTCTCCGCGGTTTCCGCATAGACATTGGCGAACGCGGCCTTCTCCGGCTTGAAGTAGAGGCGCAGATCCACTCCGCCGGCGTTGACTACGGTTTCGTCGAACTTGCCGGCGACGATGGTGCCGGGAAAGCCGGGCTTGTCCCAGACGAAGCTGTACGTCTGCCGCGGCCCGAAAGGCGCCGGCGGAGGAGGCGGGGCGGGGCGCCCGGGCCGGCGCGCAGGAGGCGCCACCACCACCGTCGCGGCCACCGAACTCTTGCCGCTGCCAATCACGCGCGTACCCGCGGGCACGGTGATGTTGATTGCAGCGGTGAAGCGGTTGGTAAGGTATCCGCTCACCGGGAACCAGCGTCCGGCGTAGAGCAGGAACGACGTGTCCTCGCCTACGTAAGCCAGGTTCAGCCCATACACAGGACTATCGGCCGCGGACTGCAACACGCCTTCGTACTCGATGGTCAGAGTGGTGCTGGCGCCTTTGGCCAGCCCGGCGGGCAGGGCAACCCGAATAGTGGAGTCCTGGCTTACGCTCTCAGCGGAAAGTTCGCGGCCTTCGGCATCCAGAACGCGCGAGGGACGCAGCCCATTGTGCAGCTCGAAGACGGCGATAGAGAGGTCGTCGGTGGCGGTGAACTTCACCTGGGCGCGTGCCGACAGCCGGTGGTCCCGGGGAAATATTTCGGCATCGATCTTGTAATCATCCACGCGCAGGCGCGGCTTCTCGGCCGCGAAGGCAGAAGCCGTGAGAAGGGCGCAAAGCAGGGTCAGGAAGCCGGTGAGGCGCCAACGAGCGATCGCCATGTCGGGTAGTCGTTCTCCAGAATTGAGTGCGTGGGCTACGTTGTTTCGATGAGGCCCCCGCGTCAAAAGATGCTCCACGGGGTCGCTCTCAGGCCAAAGTCCTCAGGACCGCGTCCGCAGCACGCTCCGAAGCCGTTCCGGAAGCGCCCGGGGAACGCAGGCGGGAACTCACCTCCGCCAGGCCAGCGAGCATTTTCTCACGAGCGGGGCCATCGGGGATGATTTGCTCCATTCGGGCGGCCACGGCTTCCGCAATGAAGTCCGACTGCACAAGTTCGGGGACAACCTCCCGGCCGGCGATCAAGTTGGGCATGGCGATAAAAGGCACCCGCAGGAGGCCGCGGCCCAGCCTCCAGGTGAGGGGAGAAACCCGATAGACCACGATCATGGGCGTGCCGGCCAGCGTAGCTTCGACGGTGGCCGTGCCGCTGGCGACCATGGCGGCCCTCAGGTGAGGCAGTGCGTCTGACGCCTGCGCCACAAGGTGAATGCGCGCTGGGCCCGCTGGAATCAGGCCCTGTATCCACGCACCTTCGAGTGTCGAAGCTACGGGCAGCAGGAACTGGCCTCGGTTCCGCAAACGCTCGCAAGCTTCGAGCAAGGCGGGCAGGTTCATGCGTACTTCTTTCCTGCGGCTGCCGGGCAGTACTCCAATCCAGGCTTGCGATGGGTCGAGGCCATACTCGGAAGCATACTTTTCACGATTCGCCCCAGGCGGCAGCCGGTCCGCCAGCGGATGGCCCACATACTCGACGTCCACGCCGCGCTCGCGGTACCACTGCTCCTCGAAGGGGAAAATGACCAGCGCTTTCTTCACCCATTTGTGGAAACGTTCCACGCGGCGCGCGCGCCATGCCCAGAGCTGAGGACAGACGTAGTAGATGACCGGGACGCCGCGGCTATGCATCTCGCGCGCGACGCGGAAGTTGAACGCTGGAGAATCGATAACGATGGCGGCGTCAGGCTTTCGTTCCCCGGCAGCCCGCACCAGCCGGCGGAAGTCGCCGTAAATGCGCGGCAGGTGCGACACAATCTCGCTGATGCCGACCACCGACAGCCGCGCCGAATCCACTACGGTGTCGCAACCGGCGGCGCGCATGCGCTCGCCGCCCACGCCGAAGAATTCTGCCTTGGATAATCGGCGGCGAAGGGCTTCGATGAGTTGTGCGCCGTAGAGTTCGCCCGAGGCCTCGCCGGCCGAGATCAGGAAGTGCATCAGCGCGCCGTCTGGGCCGCGGCCGCGGGCTCCTCGGCGCCGATGCCGAGATAGGGGTTGAAGACATATTTCTCCGCCGAATCGAATTGCCCGAAGTGGCGGCGCAGGATGTACGCGGGATCGAAGAACCAGGCGCCGGGCGTGAGTTCCTTGTCATCCAGATCGATCCAGTTCCAGGGAGCGTTGGAGGCGTTGGGGCGGGCGTAGTCCCCGCGGATGGCTCCGCCGATCCTCCCCACTTCGCAGGCCGGGCGGCGCGCGCCCGCCACCCCACAAAAGCCGTCATTGAAGTCCACCACTGTTCCGAAGGTGGTGTTGGGCTCACGGGTCTCGCGTCCGTACTTCCACCAGGTCTTGTAGATGGAAACCAGCTCGTACGTCGCCTCGCCGTCCTCTACCTGCGAGAACTCCATGGGCTTGCCGTAGCGCATGACCAGGATGGGCTCGGCCTGCGTGCCTTCCTCACCCTGCCAGGCATGGATGCCGTGCTTTTGCGACTCCACGTAAAGCATGGGGCGGCCTTTGTCCAGGCGCAGGCGCTTGGGTTGGCCGTCCGAAGGGACGCGCAGGTGCGTGGCCTCAGGCGTCACCCAGCGCAGCAGGTGGTTGTGGGCCACGGTTTCCGCGGCGATCACCGCCGGGCCTCCCTTGGCCCATTTATCTACGATGACCAGCGCGCCTTCGAGGTCATTCTCGTGGTTGAACTCCACTTCCTTGCGGGCCTTCTCGCCGATGATCTCCTTGTACTTGTCCTGCAGCTTGTCGAGGATGCCGGTGTAGGCCTTCTCCACCACCGACCAGTCGCGGGGATGAAAAACGGCGTAGTGGATGTAGTAGTGGTCCTCGCCTTCGATCACCGAGTAGTACACGAACGACCACAACTTGTACTTCGGGTCGCCGGCATTCTGCCAGTTGTTGTTGCCCACCCAGTCGCCGTCGAAATCGA
>JBOGLL010000363.1:0-6278 GCA_050746065.1 Terriglobales bacterium
GCCCGGCTGCGCGAGCTTTCTCCGGTGTGGCAGAAGCAGCAGGCGACGGTGTCGTAGCAGGCACCCGGCACTTGGCAAGCACCCGGCACTTGGCATTTAGCACTTGGCACTTGGCATTTGGCCAAGACCGCCGTGCCTTCCACCTGTAGTCAGCGGGAAAGCTACAATGAAGTTGGGTGGCCAAATGCCAACTGCCAATTGCTAATTGCCGATTCAATGTCCTCAAGTCCCACAATCGCGGTAGCCATGTCGGGCGGGGGGGATTCCTCGACCGTGGCGGCCATGCTGCGCGCCGAAGGGCACAACCTGGTCGGCCTTACGATGCAACTCTGGAACCAGCGCCGCCTGGCCGGCCGCGAGGGCATGCCGGAGCAGGTGCAGGGACGCTGCTGCTCGCTGGACGACGTCTATGATGCGCGCCGCGTGGCCGAGTCCCTGGGCATCCCGTACTACGTCGTCAATCACGAAGAGCGCTTCGAGCGCGACGTGGTGCGCCCCTTCGTGGAGGAGTACCTTTCCGGGCGCACGCCCATTCCTTGCAGCTTGTGCAACAGCCAGGTGAAGTTCGACCAGTTGCTGGTGACGGCGCGGCAGATCGGCGCCGACCTGCTGGCCACCGGTCACTACGCGCGCGTGGAGCAGAACGCAGCTACCGGCCGCTGGCTGCTGCGGCGCGCCGTGGACGAGGCTCGCGACCAGAGCTATTTTCTCTTCGGCCTGACGCAGGAGCAGCTCAGCCGGACGCGCTTTCCTCTGGGCGGCATGCGCAAGCCGGAGGTGCGTGAGCTGGCACGCCGCCACGGCCTTGCCCTGGCCGACAAGCCCGACTCGCAGGAGATCTGCTTCGTTCCCGGTGGCGACTACAAGAAGTTCCTGGATGCGTACCGGACCGAGCAGGGTGACTCCGTTACAGATACGGCCGGCGAGCTAGTCACTACCAGCGGGGAAGTGGTGGGCCGGCACGCCGGAGTGCAGAATTTCACAATCGGCCAGCGCAAGGGTCTGGGGATGGCAACCGGCAACCCGCTCTATGTGATTTCCATCCAGGGCGACCAGCGCCGGGTGGTGGTGGGATCGGATGATGAGCTCCGTTCCAGCACACTGCGCGCCCGTAGTCTGAATTGGATCGCCGTGGACGACCTCGAAGGGCTGCGGCGCGTTCAGGTGAAGATCCGCCACCGCCATGAGCCTGCTCCCGCTACGCTGGAGAAAACAGGCGCCGATGAAGTGCTCGCGACCTTCGATCAGCCGCAGCGCGCCATCACTCCCGGACAGGCAGCAGTCTTCTACGATGGGGATCTGGTTGTGGGCGGCGGCTGGATTGTGTAGCGCCTGCACTCACCAATCAGCGCAACCTTCAGAACAGTTGTCATCCCCAGCGGAGCCCGCGACGGCGGGCGAAGTCGAGGGATCTGGTTTTTCCGAATCGAGATGTAGGCGAAACCAGGAAGCCGCTTACCGCTGTACGAACTACTGACTACTAACGACTAACGACTAACGACTAGATAAACATCTCCTCTTCCTGCTCAGCGCGACCGGCTTCGCGGGAAGCGGGGCGGCGGTCACCGCGCCGGCCGAAGAAGTACTCGAGTCCTGCCGAAACACCTTCCATCAGGGCTGACAAACGGCGAACAGGAGAGAGTACGGTGCTGTGCACCATCTCCGTAGTTTCTTCCACTTTGTCGAGGGTGCGTCCCACGATCTGGTCGCCGCGGATCACCTGCAGGCGGGCGCGGTCCATCACGTCATCGAGGACCTCGTTCATGTGCGCCACCTGTTTCTTGATGTCGGCAGTGGCAATGGCCAGGTTGCTGGTGATGTTGCCCACGTTCACCCGGCTTTCCACCAGGATGGTGTGCAGGGAATCGAGGACGGGCAGGCCGCGACGGTTCACTTCGTCGGCCAGTGCTTCCACGCGCGCGCTGGTCTTCTTCATGCTGAAGAACATGGCGGCCAGGATGCCCATCTGGATGACCACGGCCAGGGCCGTGAATCCGATGAAGATGGTGAGCAGCGTCTGCTGGTCCATACCTGCATGCCTCGCGCACAGCGGTGGCGCCCGGCTGTCGCCGCGTGGGGTCGGGCCGGGCGGAACCGCAGAGGGTTGCTGAAAAAGCTAACTACGACTTCTTGGCGCCTTCGGCGGTGGCTTCGCGGTAGGCCTGGCGTCCGGCGTCTACGGCCGCGCCCAGTTGTTCCTTCTGACGGGTCACGGCTTCGCGTCCGCGCTCCGCCCATTGGCCCGCCTGCTCGCGCACCTGGCGGCCCTTGGAGACGACGAAATCGCGGCCTTCTTCAGCGCTCTCCAGCAGCGCTTCGCGCGTCTCGCGTCCGGAGCGGGGTGCATACAGCACGCCCAGGAGCGCGCCCAGGCCCAGTCCGGCCATGAACCACATGATGCTTCCGCCTTCACGATCAGACATAAATGCCTCCTTGGGATGATGTCGGGACTGGAATGGTAGCACTTGCAGTCCGGTTTGCACAAATGACCGCGTCAGCAGCGGGTTTCCCGCTTGGGCGGCAAACATCCGCCGGGCCGCCTGGGCGCATCTTAGCAGGCAGGAGGTGGAAGAAAGTCGGCCTGGGTAAATCGCTTGCCTGCCGCTGGCAAGCTTCTTATAATGCAAAAGATCGCCACGGGGCGGACGCGCCCAGCGCAGCGCTGTCGATAGGCTGCGGGGTTCCCCTTAGCGTCTGCCAGGTTGCGGGCAAGACCGTCGCCACTTTTCCCAAGTCCTCAAGGAGCTCCAATGAAGAAGCTGTTAGTCGCGTTTGTGCTGGCCCTGTTCTCCGTCGCGGCGGCTGAGCCGTTTCCGCAGGAATCGGCTCCCTCCCAGAAGGTGATCAAGGACCCGGCAGAGCACAACGCCTACGTCGGTGCCGTCAGTCAGCAGGACCCCAACGCCCGCATCAGCGGCCTGGAGGGGTTCTTGGCGCAGTATCCCGGAACGGTGATGAAGGAAGAATCGCTGGAAGCGCTGATGGGGGCCTACCAACAGGCAGGCAACCCCGCCAAGAGCGTGGAGGCAGCCGAGCGCGTCCTGCTGGCGGGCCCCAACAACCTGCGTGCCTTGGCTTTGCTGGCGTACACCAAGCGCGCTTCCGCGGAAGCCGGGCAGAACCCCCAACAGAACGCTGCGGAAGCCCGCAAGCACGGGGAAAGCGGCCTTAGGGCCCTGGAGTCCGCCACCAAACCCGAGGGTGTTAGCGACGCGGACTTCCAGAACCTGAAGAAGCAGACGGCCAACATCTTCAATGGAGCGGTTGGCTTTGGCGCCCTCCAGACCAAGGACTTTCCTGCCGCACAAAAGCACCTGCGCAGCGCGGTGGAAGCCAGTCCCAATAACATCCAGGACGTATGGCCGCTCTCTATGGCCTACCTGGAGGTGCAACCCATCGATCCCAACGGTCTCTGGTTCGTGGCCCGGGCAATCAACCTCAGCAACAGCCAGCCTCAGATCGCCAAGTACGGCCGCGGCAAGTACATGCGCTACCACGGTGGGGAGGACGGTTGGAAGGAGCTTCTGGCGCAGACCAAGACTTCCGGCATGCCGCCTGATGGCTTCACCATCAAGCCCGCTCCCACCGACGAAGAGCGAGCCGCCACCATGGTAGCCTCCAAGACCATCAAGGAGATGAATTTTGCCGAGTTCGAGTTCATTCTCGGGGTGGGCGGTGAGCCAGGGCAAAAAGTGTGGGACCAGATCAAAGGGGTACCGCTCCAGTTCCAGGGACGCGTGATCAGCGCCACCCGCAACAAGCTGCTGATCGCGGCCACCGCCGATGCCATTGACGCCAAGCGCCCCGACGTGGAAGTGACCATGTCCGCAGCCCTGACCGCGCGCCAGGTTCCCCGCTCGGGTGCCGACATCCTCTTGGAAGCGACTCCGGCTGAGTTCCAGCAGGAGCCGTTCGTCATGAAGATGGAGAAGGGCGTTCTGCTGACGCGGGCGGCCCCCAACCGAAGTCGCAGGCGGTAACCGCAACGCTCTTCGAAAAGCTGAGAGGCAGCCGTTTCCAAAACGGCTGCCTCTTGTCCTTTGCGAATCTTCCTGTGGGCGCCGGCTTCTCGCCGGCTGTCGCGTGGCCTCTGGCCTGCGCGGCGAGCGCCAGGCGGCTAGCGTGCTGCCTTCTTCTCCTTTTCCGCGGCCACGGGGCGGGCGCTGCGCGGCGGACGCCGCGCTCCGTTGCGCACCGCGCGGATGTCCAGCCTCAGTTCACTGATGGTGCGGCTGAGGGTGTTGCGGTGCATGCCCAGTTCGCGCGCCGCGCGGCACTGGTTGCCCTGGTTCTCCACCAGGACGGTGAGGATGAACCGCTTCTTGAACTCCCGCACCGCTTCCGCGTACAGGATGCCACTGTGGTGCATCTGCCCGATCAGGGCCTCAAGCTGGTCTTTCACGGGACCCTCTCTTATGAATGCGTTGGTGAAGCGTTGGGGTCGTTGACTACTTTTTCTCCGGTTTCTCGTCATCCTTCGAACTGCCGACCGGCGCCGCTGCCTTGCGTACCGCCTCCACACCGCGCAGGAAGCGCTCGCGCATTTCCGCCGGCGCCATCTGGCTCACCATGCGTCCGGTTGCGATCAAATATGGACCGAACGCCGAGCCGGCGGTGACCCTGGACTCGGGCACAAATGCCAGCAAAGCCATTACCACGACGGTCGCTACTACCACGCCCCGCAGCAGCCCGAACAGGCCGCCCAGCGCGCGGTCAAACCACTTCAGCCCGGAGAGCTTCATCATCCAGCTCACCGTGCGGCCTGCCAGTCCGGCCAGAAACAAGACCACAACGAAGATAGTGAGGAACCCGGCCGCTGCGGCGATGGCATCACTCTTCACGTAGGGCGCGTACAGCACCGCCACGCGTCCATGGTTCCACGCCGCCAGCAGAAATCCCAGCACCGCCCCGGCCAGGGAGAACAGCTCGACAAAAAATCCCTGTCCGGCGGCCATCAACACCGAAGCCACCACGATGCTCAGGATCATCCAGTCCAGGCCGATCACGGAAGGCTTGCGCACTCCCGCGCAGCGGGACGGGCGGTCCCGAGCGATTGCATCTAAACCTCCAGCTCCCGCCCTGCCAGGCGGCGATACGCCTCCATGTACTTCTCGCTGGTGCGCTGCGCAACTTCCGCGGGAAGCGCCGGCGCAGGAGGCTGCTTGTTCCACCGGATCTTCTCCAGATAGTCGCGCACGTATTGCTTGTCGAAGGATTCCTGCGGACCGCCCGGCCGGTACTGGTCCGCCGGCCAGAAGCGCGAAGAATCCGGCGTGAGCACTTCGTCCGCCAGCACCATCCCGGACGGTGTGCGGCCGAACTCGAATTTGGTGTCCGCGATGATGATCCCGCGCTCCGCCGCGTACTCAGCCGCAGCACGATAAATCCGGATGCTCAGATCGCGCAACTGCTGGCTCAACTCCGGTCCCGCTCGCTGCACCATTTCCGCGAAGCCGATGTTCTCGTCGTGTCCGCTGGTCGCCTTCACCGCGGGAGTAAAAATCGGTTCCGGGAGCTTCTCCGATTCCTTCAGGCCCGCCGGCAAGGGAATGCCGCACACCGAGCCCTTCTGCTGGTATTCCTTCCAGGCCGACCCGGAAATGTACCCGCGCACCACGCACTCGATGGGGACCATGTCCGCACGCACCACCAGCATGGAGCGTCCGCGCAGCTCTTCGCGGTAGGGTTGCAGTACTTCGGGATACTGGTCCACGTCGGCGGTGGAGACGTGGTGGCCCACGATGGCCTTCAGAAAATCAAACCAGAACAGGGAAAGCTGGGTCAGCACCCGGCCCTTGTTGGGGATGCCGGTGGCCAGCACGTAATCAAACGCCGAGATGCGGTCGGTGGCCACGAACAGCAGCCGCCCGTTGAGCAGATAGAGGTCCCGCACTTTTCCGCTGGCGTGCAGGGGAAGCCCTTGGAAGTCGGTCTGCAACAGAACTGGCTCTGATGTGTGCGTGGTCACGACCGGTTCGGATCCTAGCAGTGAAAACAGAGGCGTATTCTAGCCACGCAAGAACTTTTGTCAATCTCGCAGGCCCTTCTTTGTAAAAACTTTTTCCTGGAAAAAACTTGACAGAAGGAAGGCGGCAGTGAAACGCCGTTCGCACACGGAGTTGCGGGCATACGCTTGTGGAAAAACGGTGCGAAACCTTCCTGCTTCAGAATCCGGCGGCTTGCGGCATGGCCTCCTGGAAGCGCACCGATACTAGGCGCGAAACCCCGGGCTCCTGCATGGTGACGCCGTAGAGCACCGGCGCCATGTTCATGGTCTT
>JBOGLL010000364.1:0-4248 GCA_050746065.1 Terriglobales bacterium
CCTTCGAACTGGATCTTGCCCGCGGCCTGGTAGGCACGCTCGACTGCGGTTTCAAGGTCGGCAGCCCGGGCGGTGACGTTGAGCACGCGGCCCCCGGCGGTGTAGTACTGGCCGTCGCGCTTCACTGTTCCGGCATGGAAAACCTTGACGCCGGGCACGGCGGCAGCCTCGGCCAATCCGGTGATGAGTTTTCCGGTCTGATAGCTGCCGGGGTAGCCGCCGGAAGCAATTACTACACAAGTAGTAGAATCCGTGGACCAGGCAAAGTCCCCCGGACTCACCCGTCCCTCGACCGACGCGATGCAGGCCCCCAGCAGGTCGCTTTCCAGGCGCATGAGGATGGCCTGGGTTTCAGGGTCGCCGAAGCGGCAGTTGAACTCCAGCACCATAGGGCCGCGCGCGGTCATCATCAAGCCGCAGTACAGAATGCCGCGATACTCCGCGTCCTCCTCTTTCATTCCCGCGATAACCGGCCGCGCGACGTGGGTCAGGAGCCATTCGGTCATCTGCGGATCGAGGAGCGACGCCGTGGAGTAGGCGCCCATGCCGCCGGTGTTAGGGCCGGTATCGCCATCGTTCACGCGCTTGTGGTCCTGCGCCGCAACCAGAGGCACGACCCGCTCGCCATCGCTCAGCACCAGGAAGGAAAGTTCTTCTCCTTCGAGGCATTCCTCCAGCACGACGCGCTCTCCGGCAGCGCCCACCAGGCCGCCTCGGAGCATCTCGCCGGCAACCTTGGCTGCCCGTTCGTGCGATTCCGCCAGGACCACGCCTTTGCCCGCAGCCAGGCCATCGGCCTTGACGACGATGGGCGGATGGAAGTGTCCGAGTGCGTCCTTCACATCCTCCGCGGACTGACAGATGGCGTAGTGCGCCGTGGGAACGTGGAAGCGCTGCATGAACTCCTTGGCGAAGCTCTTGCTGGATTCCAAGCGGGCGGCGGCGCGGGTGGGCCCGAAGATGCGCCATCCGCGGGCGCGGAACTCATCCACCACGCCGTTGGCGAGGGCTGCTTCGGGACCGACCACGGTCAGGTGCGGCTGGACGTTGCGCGCCACTTCCACCAGTGCGTCTACGTTGTTGACGTCCACGGGAACGCACTGGGCTTCGTCGGAGATGCCGCCGTTGCCGGGCGCGCAGAAGATGTCCTCGACGTTGGGCGACTGGCGCAGCTTCCACACCAGCGCATGCTCGCGTCCTCCGCCGCCAATGACCAGAATTCGCATGGTTTCGCCGGGAGAGCTACAGAGTAGGGGCAGGCGCAGGGCGTGTCAAATCAGGAATTGACGATTGCTGATTGACGATTGACGATTGGCAAAGCGGCTTTAGCCAAGCCCCGTATAATTGCCGGACCCAATGATCACCATCTCCAAAGAGGACTATCTGAAGGCCATTCTGGAGGCCGCGAGCGAGGGGCAGAGCGTGATCTCTGCCACCCTGGCGCATTGGTTGGAGGTTTCGGCCCCGGCGGTGAGCATGGCCCTGCGCCGCCTGAAGAAAGACCGCCTGGTACGCGTGGCCAAGGACGGCCGTGTTCGGCTCACATCCGCGGGGCGGGCCATCGCCCAGCGCACTGCCGAGCGCCATCACTTGATCGAGCGCATGTTGGCAGAAGTCTTCGGCATGGAGTGGTACAAGGTACACGACGAAGCCGAACGCCTGGAGCACGCGGTCTCCGCCGACTTCGAGGCCAAGCTGGTGGAAAAGCTGGGGCGCGGCGGCGTGTGCCCGCACGGCAATCCGGTGACCTCCGAGGACCCGGAAAGCCGGCGGCGTCGCGGGCTGTGCCTGCTGGCGGAAGCCGAACCCGGACGCAGCTACACCGTCAGCAGCGTCTACGAGCGCGACCGCGGCCTGCAGGAGTTTCTGGAGCAGCGCGGCATCCGGCCCGGTGTGCGCGTGAAGGTGCTGGCCCGCAATTTTGACCAGACCGTGAGCCTCTCCACTGACCGCGACCGTATTTCCCTAGGCGGGCCGGTAGCGCAGAAGGTATGGGTGGCGGCAAAGTAGCGCCCGGGCCCGGCAGGTCCTCAGTGGTCTGGGGCGGCTCGCGGTTCGGCTATTTCGGCGCCGCTTCCGTCGCCGTCTTGATCTTCTTTGCCCGCGCTTCCAGCTTCGCCGCTTCGGCCGGACGATCCGTCGCGCGCAGCAGGGCGGCGTACTTTTCCAGTGTTGCAATCAGATCCGGATTCTCCAGCCCCAGCACCTCCTCCTGCGCGGCCATGGCCTGCTGATAGAGCGGCTCGGCTTCCTTGTACTTGCCCTGCACTGCAAAAGTCTCGGCCAGACCTACAAGCGCGCCGTCGCGGAAGGGATTGTCTTTACCAGCGGCGGTGATGGCGCGCTGGTACGCGGCTTCGGCGTCGGCAAAGCGCTGTTGCGCCTTGGCAGCATCGCCCAGGCGCGTCCAGACCAGGTCCAGCATGGGCGCGTCTTTCCCATAGAACTTCTCCATCGCCGCAATCATGCGCCGGAACATGGCTTCCGCATCGGTGTAGCGACTGGCGGCCATATAGAGTTCGGCCAGCGCTTCAATGGCGCTGAACACGCGCGGGTTCTCGTCCGCCATTCCCTCCTCGCGGTAGGCGGATTCCGTAATCGCCAAAGAACGCTTGTAGTAGGTCTCGGCGTCCGTCCAGCGCTTTTGCCCCTTGTAGATCTGTGCCAGCTTGTCCACGGCCGGAACCAGGAACGGATTCGCCGGACCCCCCGCCTGCTCCAGCAGTTCCAGCATGCGCAGGCAGATGCGCTCCGCTGGTTCGAACTTTCCCAGAGCTTCGTATTTTTCGGCGAGCGGCAGCAGCGACAGCGCCTCCAGCGGTGGCCCCGCTTTGCCGAGCTGCTCGAGCAAGGGCCCGAGGAGCTTTTCCGCGCCCGCGAAGTCGCGGGCCTCGAGCGCGCTGTCGACCGCGCGGATGGGCGCTGCTAGGGCAGATTCCGGCAGCGGTTGCCCTCCGTCGGCCGGCGTGGGTGGGCCCATCTCACGGATTTCCGGCGGAGCCGGGGGTTCCGGCGCTTCCTGCACTGCCGCATGAACGAAGCACACGGGCGTAATCGCCATCAACAGAAGAGGGATACGCAGGAATGGCGCCAAGCGTGCGCTGTGGCAGGGTGGCATGGATGAGGGTCAGGAGTGCCGCGCGAAAGTCACGCTAGCCTCGATGATTACCGTTTGTCAATTGCATCCGGGCGTGGCGTGGGTATTGACGACCGGCTCTTCACGGTTGAGGATGGACGCCTCCTGTACGAGGAACACATGACTCCCTTGCCCTTGCTGCAGACAGCGGTAGCGCGTTGGATGCTCTCCGCGATGCTGCTGTGCATTGTGCCGGCGGCCGCTGCCGCCGATTTTCCCTCCGACGCCATCCCGCAGCCTCGCCAGGACCAATACGCCGAGCTCGCCGTGCGCTGGATGCAGGAGTACCTGCGGGTCGATACCACGAATCCTCCCGGCAACGAGGCACGTGCGGCCGAGTTTTTCCGCAAGATCCTCGAACAGGAAGGCATCGAGCACAGGGTCTTTGAGGTCGCGCCCGGGCGCGCCAACCTGTGGGCGCGGCTCAAGGGCTCGGGCGCGCGGCGTCCGCTCATTCTGCTCAATCACACCGACGTGGTCACCAGCGACCCGGCGCGCTGGAAGGCGCCGCCTTTCAGCGGTGAGGTCATCGAAGGCGCCGTGTACGGCCGCGGTGCCCAGGACATGAAGAACCTCGGCCTGGCGCAGCTCGTGGTCATGGTCATGCTGAAGCGCGAGCAGGTGGCGCTCGACCGCGACGTCATCTTCCTGGCCACCGCCGATGAGGAAGCGGGCGGCGACGGCACCGACTGGATGATCGCCCATCAGCGCGATCTGCTGGGCAACGCCGAGTTCCTGATTACGGAAGGCGGGTCTAACCGCATCGAGGACGGCAAGGTCAAGCACGTGGGCATCGACGTGGCGGAGAAGGCCACCTTCTGGCTGAAGGTCACCGCGCACGGGACGCCCGGACACGGCTCGCGCCCTATCGTCAACTCGGCGCCGGATCGGCTGGTGCGCGCGCTCAGCCGGATCCTGAATCACCGCACCGAACTGAAGCTGTTGCCGGTGGTGGAGGAATACCTGCGCGAAATGGCCCGCTTCGAGCCGGAAGCGCGCGCAAGGAAATTCCGGAACGTGCGCCAGTTCCTGAGCGACCAGCGCTTTCGCGCCGACCTGGAGCGCGACTATTTTATCGGGCCCATGCTGCGAAACACGATCTCGCTCACCAT
>JBOGLL010000365.1:0-4583 GCA_050746065.1 Terriglobales bacterium
ACAAACGTCACCGCCACGTGGACCAGGATGCTCTTGGGGATATGGCGGTGCACGTGGTGGCCGAGCTCGTGTGCCAACACGGCTTCGATCTCGTCGTGCGAATAGTTGGAGAGCAGCGTGTCCGCCAGCAGGATGCGGCGCGTCGCCCCCAGGCCGGTGAGTGCGGCGTTCGCCTTGCGGCTCTTTTCCGAAAGTTTCCATTCGTACACACCGCGCACCCGCGTACCCGCGCGCTCGCTCAGGCGCAGCAGGCGCTGCTTGAGTTCTTCGTCTTCCAGCGGAGAGAACTTATAAAAGATGGGGAGCAGCACCACGGGCGCAATCTGCGCGATGAACAGAAACAACACAATAAAGACGAGCCAGGCCCACACCCACCAGTATTGGGTCGCGTTGCGGATGATGGCGTACACGATCTCCACCGCGACCACCGCCAGCACCAGGCTGACCAGCCATCCCTTGAGCTGGTCCCACGCCCAGCCGCGCAGTTTCTGATTGGAGAGCTTGTACTGGTGCTCGAGCTGGAAGCCGTAGTATTCCAGCCCCAGGCCCGCCAGCTTGCCCAGCAGCGACAGCATCAGCACGTAGAGGAACACTGCCAGCGTATAGTTCTGGCCCGCGCCACGGTAGGCCAGATCGCGCAGCACACCGGTCCATCCAGTCACCAGAATCAGCAGGAGAAATACCAGCCCAAGGACAAAGTCAGCAATTCCCAGGCGCCGCTTCAGACGGTTGTAGCGCCGGGCTTCGGGAGTATCGGCGGTGGCGGTGGTCGGCAGCATAGCTCTGCTTAGGAACGCATCTAGTTTCTGCGCACGATGGCTTCAGCCTCGGACAGGATCTCGTTCACCAGTTCCGGCGAAGCGGCTTCCGCATACAGTCGCAGCAGCGGCTCGGTACCCGAGGCGCGCATCAGCAGCCAGGCGTCGGCGCCCTGTCCGTTGGTGGGCGCGTCGAGAAAGAACTTGATGCCGTCAACTTCCTGGCTGCGGATAACGGCGTACGACCCAACCCGCTTCATCTCACCGCTGCGCGCGCGACCGATGGCTGCCTGCTTCGCTTCCTCGGCGATGTGCAGGTCGCGGCGTCCATAGTAATGCCGCCCGAACTCCTGCTGTACCGATTCCACCAGCTCGGCCAGGGTCTTGCCCTCGTCGGCCATCACCGAAGCCAGCATCAGCGCATTCAGGATGCTGTCGCGCTCGGGCAGGTGGCGGGTGAGGCCGATGCCGCCCGATTCTTCGCCGCCGATAAGGATATCGCGCTCCAGCATGAGATCACAGATGTACTTGAAGCCGATGGCGGTCTCATGCAGGCGGCGCCCGTGCCGCGCCGCGATGCGGTCGAGCATGCGCGTGGAGGAAAACGTGCGCGCCACCTCGCCCGGCCATTGCTTCCTCTCCAGCAACCAGCGCAGCAGGATGCTGAAGATCTTGTGCGGGTCTACGAAACTTCCGTCTTCGGCCACGGCGCCAATCCGGTCGGCGTCACCATCGGTGGCAAAGCCGGCATGGCAGCGCTCGCGTACTACGGTTTCCTGGAGGAGCGCTACGTGCGGCTCGATGGGCTCGGGATTGATGCCCGGGAACAGCGGATTGACCTCAGCGCGCACCTCGATCAACTCGATGCCGCGCGGCTGAAACAAAGCTGTCAGCATGCCCCGTCCGGCGCCGTGCATGGAATCGTGCGCGAAGCGGAACTTCGCCCGCGCGATGCGCTCGAGATCCACGAAGCTCGCAATGGCGTCGAGATACGCGGGCTTGAAGTCAGTGTCGGTGATGGCCGCGGATGTGGCTCGCGGCGCGGCGCCGGCACGCAACTCCGCTTCAATCCCCGTCATGATGGCGGGCGTCGCCGAGCCTCCGTACGACGCCTTGAACTTAATGCCGTTCCAGTTCCAGGGATTGTGACTCGAGGTCACCACCACACCGCCGGCGCAGCCGTGGTGTCGTACCGCGAACGAGACCACCGGTGTAGGGGCGTAGTCGGTGGCCAGGCGCACCGGGATGCCGGCCGCGCACACGGTCTCGGCAACGACCTCGGCCGCTCGGCGCGATGCGAAGCGCGTGTCATAACCGACAGCCACGCCTTTGCGCGGATCGTCGTACTTCAGGATCCACGACGCGATGGCCGCCGACACGCGGCGCACGTTGTCGAAGGTGAAGTCGTCGGCAATGACGCCGCGCCATCCGTCGGTGCCGAATTGGATGTCAGGCGTCAGGTGTCAGGTCTCAGGCGTAAGCGTCAGATGCGGCTAACTAGCACTCAGCAATCAGCAGTCAGCGGAAATGTTTCAGGTCCTGCTCGCAACTCGGTACTTAGTCCTCGCAACTCGGTACTCACAAGAACTTCTTGTTACCCTTGGCAGCCAAGTGTTGCACGACTTTCCCCACATCCTGCGAGCGCTGGCGCGTGGTGATGAGCAGGGCGTCGCCGGTTTCGACCACCACCAGGTCCTTTACGCCCAGCGCCGCCACGAACTTGCCCGGCGCGTGGATGTAGTTGCCGTCGCAGTCGAGTAGAAATTGTTCCTTGCTCTCGACCACGTTGGCGCTGCTTCCACCCTTGCCGGCCAGGTGCTGATGCAGTGCTGCCCAGGAACCCAGGTCGTTCCATCCGAAATCGGCGGGAATGCAGACGATGCCGGACTCTCCCTCACCGCGGGCCGACTGTGGTTCCATCACCGCGTAGTCCACGCTGATGTTGTCGCAGCGCGGATACAAGCTCCGAAAAACTGGATCGAATCGGCGCGTGCCCCAGGCTGCAGCAATGCGTTCGAGCAGCGCGGCGGTTTTCGGCCGATGCCTACGCAGGGCGTTGACCAACGTGTCCGCACGCCAAACGAACATGCCGCTGTTCCACAAGTAATTCCCTTTACGCAGGAACAGAACCGCGCGCTGCAGGTCGGGCTTCTCGGTGAAGCGCCGCACGCGCAGCAGATCTCCCGCCTCGCGCGCCCCGGTCTCGATGTACCCGTAGCCGGTCTCGGGACGCGTAGGGCGCACGCCCATCACCACCAGGTCCGCGCCGCCTGTCGCTACTCGAACCGCACGCTCCACCGACCGGCGGAAGGCAGCAACGTCACCGATCACATGATCTGCGGGAAACATTCCCATGACTGCACTGGGATCCTCGCGCAGCAATAGAAACGCAGCCAGCCCGGCAGCGGGTGCCGTGTTGCGGCCCACCGGCTCAGCGATGATCTGATCCGGCCGCAGTGCAGGAAGTTGCCGGAGGATGGTGGGCCGCAGCTCACGATTGGCGATGACCCAGAAGTTTCGTCGCGGGGCCAACGACCCAAGCCGGGCCACGGTCTGCTGAATCATGGTGGCCCGCGAAGCAGGATCCAGCACCAGGACTTGTTTGGCCGCGCGCGCCCGGCTGCGCGGCCAGAAGCGCGTGCCCCGGCCGCCGGCCAGAATGGCGGGATAGAAGTGGGCAAGGCTCACGTCAGTGTGGTCCCCGGTTCAGGAACTTCACCACCGGGCAGGGAGACAACAATACATTCCAGTTGCCACTGCGGTCGGACTTGGAACGACTCTACAGCCGCGGGAATTACCGCTGCCTCTCCCGCAGTCAGAGTCACGGCTTCCGTTCCTTCCACGATCAACTGGGCGCAACCCGCCAGCCCCACTACAACCTGCGGGCGGTTGCCAGGCTGATTCGTCAGAGTTTTCCTGTCGAGAGTAACTCTGTGAAGCATGAACTTGGGCAGGGCCCAGAACGATGTTTCTTTCATCTCACCTAACGGCCGCACCCTGCCGGCGCTGGTCTTTTCCTTCATCGCGGCCAGCCCCTGCTCCAGATGCAGCTCCCGCGGGCGGCCGTAATCATACAAGCGATAGGTGACGTCTGAGTTCTGCTGCACCTCGAGCAACACCGAGCCGGGACCGATGCAATGCAGGGTTCCCGCGGGGTTGTAGATCATCTCGCCCGGCTTCACGTAGATCCAGTTAAGCAACGCGTCGGCGCGGTCGCCGCTGCGGACGGCGGTCTCGAAGTCCGCGCGCGATGTGCCCGGCTTCAGGCCCAGGCCGACCTGGGCGTGGATCTCGGCCGCCACCACGTACCAGCACTCACTCTTGCCATGCGGTAGTCCAGTTCGACGCGCGGTCTCGTCGTCGGGATGCACCTGCACTGAGAGCTTCTCGCGCGGAAACAGGAACTTCACCAGCAGCGGGAAGCGATGGGGATCGGGCGCGGCCGCGCCTACCAGGTCGCGACCGTAACGTTTGGCGAGATCGCCCAGCGTCTGTCCTGCCAGCGGCCCATTGGCCACGCGGCATTCATCGCCCGTCAGCCACACTTCTCCGATAGGTTCGCCTTCCACCTTGTAGTTGGGATAGATGGGCGAGAGGTCGCGCGTGCCCCACACCCGCTCGCGAAAGTCGGGCAGGAGCAGGAGTGGGTAGAGGTCGGACACTTGGCTGTTAGCCTTTGGCTCTTAGCCTTTAGTACTTAGCTCTTGGCTCCCCGGCACCCAAGATACTCCTCAGCGATCTCTGCGAACTCTGCGTTGAAAAACTTGATCACAGTCCGCCGAAGAACTGCCGCATGCGCTCCAGGCCCTTGTCGATCTCCGCCGC
>JBOGLL010000366.1:0-5374 GCA_050746065.1 Terriglobales bacterium
GTCGTAGGTCATGCGGGTGAAAGGCGTGGGCAGGTCCACGCCCGCAGCCGCAAAGGCGGCCTTCAGAAATCCTTCCACCACTTCAAACACGCGCTCGGGCGTGGCGTAGGTGATTTCCAGATCGATCTGTGTGAACTCGGGCTGGCGGTCGGCGCGCAAGTCTTCGTCGCGGAAGCAGCGCACGATCTGAAAATACTGGTCGAAGCCGGAAATCATCAGGATCTGCTTGAACAGTTGCGGCGACTGGGGCAGCGCATAGAACGAGCCGGGATGCACGCGACTGGGCACCAGGAAGTCGCGGGCGCCTTCGGGGGTGCTGCGCGTGAGGAACGGGGTCTCGATCTCGAAGAAGCCCTGCCCGGAAAGATAATTGCGAATGGCCAGCGCCACGTTGTGGCGCAACTCGATGTTGGCCTGCATCTCGGCGCGGCGCAGGTCAATATAGCGATACGTGAGCCGTGCTTCCTCGTTGGGTAAGACTGTTTCCGCGGGTGAGAACGGCGGCGTCTTGGAGACGTTGAGGATCTTGAGTTCACCGGCGACGACTTCGATCTCGCCGGTCGCGATGTTCTTGTTCACGGTGGCGGCGTCGCGGCGCTTGACCTCGCCCACGACCGCAATGACGAACTCCGCCCGCAGTCCGGAAGCTTTTTCGTGCAGCGCGGCGTTGGTCTCCTTGTTGAAGACCACCTGGGTGATGCCGGTGCGGTCGCGGACATCCACAAAGATCAGGTGGCCGAGATCGCGGCGGCGGTTCACCCAGCCCATCAGCACCACGCGCGCACCGGCATCGGCGGAGCGCACCGCGCCGGAAGTGTGGGTGCGCCGCAGATCGCCGAGAAAGTCGAGCAAGGAATGTCCTCGAAGAAAAGAATCACCGCCCTTCGGCGGAATCGGCATTATAGTGCCTGCGGAGCGGTGTTGACCGCGACGGCATTCTGCGGTCAAATCCGTGTGCTTCGTACTTCGGTTCTGTGCACTGGGGGCACATGCTGCGTTTCCGATCCCTTCTTCTGGCGGTCCTGCCCGCTCTCCTGCTTGCCTCCGCCGGCGCCGCCGAAGAAGCCGTGATTGCGCGCGCCAATGACAACCGCACTCCCGCAGGCACACTGCGCAACGGCGTCCTGACCCTGCGACTTGAGATAGTTGAGACTGTTTGGTACCCGCAGCAGGAAGGCGGACCGCATCTGCCCGTCGATGCCTTCGCTGAGGAAGAAAAGGCTCCGCAGGTTCCCGGCCCGCTGCTGCGCGTGCCCGAAGGCACGCTGATTCACGCCACGATTCGCAACCGTCTGCCGGTGCCGATGTTCGTGCAGGGACTTCATGAGCGTCCCGGCTTCGGCGCTCCGCTGGAAGTTGCGCCGGGCGGAATACGCGAGGTCCGATTCACGGCAGGCACGCCCGGGACTTACTACTACTTTGCCGGCAGCACGCCGCAGACCATAGCCCAACTGGCGCAGATCACCTTTCTCACACCCCTGGATGACCAGTTTGCGCCCTTCGGCAAGGAAGCGCTGCTCTCCGGCGCCCTGATCGTCGATCCCGCGGGTGCGGCCACTGACGACCGCGTTTTTGTCATCGGGCTGTGGATGACGGGACTGGCGAAGGGACCGTTTCGCGAGGTGCTGACCATCAACGGCAAGGCGTGGCCCAACACTGAGCGGCTGAGTTATCAACTTGGCGAGAAGGTGCGCTGGCGTTGGGTGAACACCACGGTAGACAACCACGCTATGCACCTGCACGGCTTCTACTATCGACTGAACGGCGTGGGCGACGGCGAGCGCGACCAGGCCTTCGTCGAGGGCCAGCAACGGCAAACGGTCACGCAGCACATGGCGCCGGGAAGCACGATGTCTCTCGAATGGTCGCCCGTGCGAGAAGGGCGGTGGATTTTCCATTGCCACATGGTGGCCCACATGGTGGACCACCTGGACCTGAATGCTCACCCGCTCGAGCAGAACGCACCCAAGAGCAAGCCTGCGGAAGAGGCAGCCGGCATGGGCGGCCTGGTGCTGGGAATCAACGTGTTGCCCGACTCCGCAACCCAGCCTATGGCCACGAAGCCGCAGGAGGACGCTCGCAAGTTGCGATTGCTGGTGCAATCGCGGCCTCCGACGGAAACCCTGCCGGCTGGCGTCGGCTACCGCATCCAGGAAGGTGAGGCTGTGCCCGCTGGGGCGCCGCCCGTGCCCGGCCCGCCGCTGGTGCTCACGCGCGGCCAGCCGGTGGAGATCACTGTGGTCAGTCAGATTTCCGAGCCCACGGCCGTGCACTGGCACGGAATCGAACTGGAGAGCTACTACGACGGCGTGCCGGTCTGGGGCGGTGACTCACGCCAAGTCACACCGCTCATTGCGCCGGGCGGAACCTTTGTTGCGCGTTTTACACCGCCGCGCGCCGGAACCTTTATCTATCACACGCACTGGCACGACGTGGTGCAGCTCACTGGAGGCCTGTATGGCCCCTTGATCGTTCTTGAGCCCGGACAAAAGTTCGACCCCGAAACCGACCGGATCTTCATGATCGGACGCGCCGGGCCCGGCGTACAGGCGTATCCCCTGGTGCTCAATGGAACGCCGCAGCCCAACGCCGTGCCGCTCAAGGTTGGGAAGCGATATCGCTTCCGCTTCATCAACATCGCGCCCAACGACGCCGATGCCGTGTTCTCGCTGCGCTCGGAAGCTGGTCCGGTGACATGGCGGGCGGTGGGAAAGGACGGCTGGGAACTGCCGCCAACCCAGGCGGTCAAGAAATCGGCGGAGCAGAAGATCACGGTGGGCGAAACCTACGATTTCGAGTACATTCCCGAGCGCGCGGGAGACCTGCAGCTTGAGGTTCAGGCGCCGTTCCTGAAGACGAGGCTCACGCAAACCTTCGAGGTGCAGCCTTAGTTTCGTGTGAGCGCGTAATAAATCACATACAGCCAGGAAAGGAATCCGTGGACGATGGCCCAGAGGATGGACTTGTTCTGGCTCCAGGAAATCACGATGGCCAGCGCGCATCCGAAGCTGATTCCGGCCTTGACTCCTTCGCGGCTCGCAGACATGGGAGTTCTCCTTCACCAAATGATTTCGGCGCCGTAGGCGCGCAGGGCCGCGTCGGCGCTTAGGATGGGTACACCTTCTTCCAGGGCCTGGGCTACCAGCATGCGGTCGAAGGGGTCGCGATGATGCATGGGCAGCCCTTCCAACCGCAGAGCATGCTCCAGGCGGATGGGAAGTACTCGGATGCCGCTCTTCACAATCCGGCGCATCATGAAATCTGCCGCGGGCCGCGGAAGCGGCAGCCGCCCGATTTCTACCTTCACAATGATCTCCCACACACTGGCGACACTCAACAAGAGTTGGTTCCGGCCGTCGCCAAGGATCTGGCCGACCTGGGCCGAAAGCCTTGGGTCATTCAGGATCGCCCAGAGAAAGCAATGAGTGTCGAGCAGGCAGGTCATTTCCAAAAGCTGTCTTCGATCTCTGCCGGCAAGGGCGCGTCGAAGTCGTCGGGCATCCGGAACATGCCCTTGGCGCTGCCCAGAATCCGCGGCTTGGGCTTGGCTTGGATTGGAACGAGCTTGGCCACGGGCGTCCCCGCTTTTGCAATCACAATTTCCTCCCCAAGCTGTACCCTTTCCAGGAGCTTTGAGAAGTGCGTTTTCGCTTTGTGGATGTTCACCTTCACGGTTCTAATTATGGACTTAGTCTATAACTTAGTCAATTATTATACTTCAATTATTTACAACAACTTACAATCTACAACTATTGATGGCAGATAGCTAGGAACGTCTCAACAACATCGCTCTCGCAAGTTCCGGCCGTGGCATGCTTACCTGCTCACCGGTGGCCAGATTCTTCACCGAGAACGAACCCGACTTGACTTCGGTCTCGCCGACGATCACGCAATAGCGCGCGCCCAGCTTGCTGGCGGTCTCGAGCGATTTCTTCAGCCGAAACGATTCGTCGCCCAGTTCGACCACGACATCATGACGGCGCAGTTCGCGCGCCAGTCGGGCGGCCTCGCGGTTCATGCCGGCGCCCACGGGAGCGATGTAGGCCTGGAGCACGTGACCGACGGCGGGCGCGGCTTCGGCGAGGGTCATCACCAGGCGGTCTTCGCCGATGGCGAAGCCGATGCCGGGTGCGCGCGGCCCGCCCAGGGATTCCGAAAGCCCGTCATAGCGGCCGCCGCCCAGGATGGCATTCTGCGTGCCCAGCGCGCCGTGCGTGAACTCGAAGGCGGTGCGGGTGTAGTAGTCCAGGCCGCGCACTAGACGGTCGTTGAGAGTGAACGGAACCTCGACGGCCTTCAAGATCTCCTGCACTTCGCTGAAATGGGCGCGGCAGGCGTCGTCGAGGAACTCGACCATGCGCGGCAGCTTCTCGATGATGGGCTGGTCTTCGGGAACCTTGCAGTCGAACACTCGCAATGGATTGGTCTCCGCCCGGCGCTGGCAGTCGGCGCACATCTTTTTCACCGAGCCTGCGAGCGCCTTGCGCAGGGCGGCATCAAACTTTGGGCGGTCGTCGGCGCAACCCACCGAGTTGAGCTCCAGCGTCCAGCCGCTGATGCCCACCCGGTCGAGCAGCGTGGCCAGCATTTCCAGGACTTCGGCGTCCACGGCCGGCGACTCACTGCCCGCGGTAGGCGGCCCGATGACCTCGGCGCCGATCTGGTAGAACTGCCGGTAGCGTCCTTTCTGCGGACGCTCCCTGCGGAACTGCGGCCCGATGTAATAGAGCCGCTGCAATCCCGACCGCTCCCACAGCTTGTGCTCGATGTAGGCGCGGACGACTCCGGCAGTATTTTCCGGACGCAGAGCGAGCTTGTGGCTCTTTTCGCTCTCACCACGGCCGCGGTCCTCCCAGGCAAACATTTCCTTGGAGACGATGTCGGTTTCCTCGCCAACGGAGCGCTGGAAGAGTTGCAGGTCTTCGATGACGGGCGTGCGGATCTCGTGGAAGTTGTAGGCGCGGAACACGTCGCGCACCGCGGCCTCGACAAAGTTCCACAGCGCCGTTTCCGGCGGCAAAAGGTCGCGGGTTCCACGGACGGCTTTGATCATGGCTGCTAGCTACTAGCTTCTAGCCTCTGGCTGACGCCGCTGCACAACGCAGCGGCCGTGTGAACTCCTAGCGCCTCTCGCGCAGGTATTGCTCCTTGTACTCCAGATAGTTCCGCGCGTAGCGGAGAATCGTCTCCTGGTCGGCGTCGCCCAGCGCTTTGCGGAACTTGCCGGGGACACCCATCCACAGCGAACGCGGCCCCACCTGCGTGCCTTCGGGAATCACGGTACCGGCAGCGATGATGGAGCCTGCGCCGATGCGCGCGCCGTTCAGGACCACCGCGCCCATCCCGATCAGGCAGCGGTCCTCGACGGTGCAGC
>JBOGLL010000367.1:0-5748 GCA_050746065.1 Terriglobales bacterium
CCGCCGCCCAACGCCTGCACCGCATGGGGGCACGCAACGTGGTCATCACCGGTGGCCACCTGGCGACACCCGTAGATGTCCTGAGCGCTCGCACTCCTTCCGGCATCAAACAAACGGAGTTCTCCGGAGGGCGAATTCACTCCACCTCGACCCACGGGGCGGGGTGCGCGTTTTCTTCGGCGGTGGCGTGTAATCTGGCCCTGGGCAGGTCGTTGCCCAAAGCGGTTGCTTTGGCGAAGGAGTTTGTGACGGAGGCCATCCGGCATGCGTACCCAGTGGGTGAGGGCGTGGGCCCCTTGAACCACTTCTACAAGCCGGCGGCTCGGCGCAAGTGAGCGGCCAGATGGTGGATTGAATTCACCGCCAGCCTGGAGTCATACTCGAAGAGCACGGGGGCATCGAAATATTCATGCTTGTGAGCGGCCAATCGGCACTGAGTCAATTGCGGGCTAATGCGCTGGCACTCCTGCTGGGCCTTTTGATCGGTGCGAGCAGCGCAGCGGCGGCCACCCCCTCGCCCGTCCGCTCCGATCCCCTTACGCGCAGCGGCTTCGACGCCTACTACAGCCTCGACTACGACACCGCCATCCAGCACTTCGAGCAGATCGCGGCCAAGTATCCCGACGATCCGCACGCAGTGAACCATCTGCTCTCGGCGGTGCTGTTCAAGGAGCTGTACCGCATCGGGGCCTTCGAGACCAGCCTGTACTCCAACAACAGTTTTCTGGACCGCAAGCAGCTTCCGGCGGATCCGAAGGTGTCGGCGCGCGTTCAGCAACTGATTGCGCGCAGCACCGATCTCTGCGAGCGGCGCCTGCGGGCCAATCCCAGCGACCTGGACGCTCTCTATGCGCGCGGCGTGGTGCGCGGCATGGCGTCTACCTACATGGGACTGCTGCAGAAGGCCTGGTACGCGGCGCTGAAGAACGCCAAAGGCGCGCGTGCCGACCACGAGCGCGTGCTGGAGCTCGACCCCAAGTTCACCGACGCCAAGATGGTGGTGGGCATCCACGAGTACATCGCCGGCAGCCTCCCGTTCTTCGTCAAAGTGCTGGCTTTGCTGGCCGGCTACAGTGGCAGCAAGGAGAAGGGGCTGCAGAACCTGTACGAGGCGGGCAACGGAGGCGGGGAGACGGCGGCCGACGCCAAGGTGGCGCTGGTTCTGTTCCTGCGTCGCGAACAGCGCTTTTCCGACGCCATCACCGTTGCCCGCGGTCTGAACCTGGCGTATCCCCGCAACTACATGTTTGCGCTGGAGGTGGCCAACGTTCTGAACGATGCCGGTCGCGGCCCCGAGGCCATCGCCGCCTACCGCAAGGTGCTCAACGACTCCGGCAGGTTCTTCCAGCCCAAGCTGGAGTTTGTCGCCTTCGGTTTGGGCGAAGCCCTGCGCGGGCAACGCCAGTATGCCGAGGCCGTCGAGGCCTACGCCCAAGTGGGGAAGTATCCCAACGTGGAGAAGGAATTGATGCAGCGCGCCGAGCTTTCTGCGGGCGAGGTCTATGACCTGATGGGCAAGCGCGACCAGGCGCTCGCCCATTACCAGACCGCGGTCAGCACCGGGAGCGGCTCGCAATGGGCCGAGATCGCCCGCCAGCGCATCAAGGAGCCGTACAGGGATCCCTAGCCTTGGCGTGTCCCGGCCGCGCTCGGCCGCACGTCGGGCTGCGGAACTTTTCCTCGAGGGCCGGCGTATCTTCCTAATCGATGGGGGCACACTGCCATGTACTGCAACTACTGCGGCAAAGTGATTCAGGACGACGCCAACCTTTGCGCCTATTGCGGCAAGCGGGTGGGGAGAGTAGAGGCCAGGCGGCGTCTGCTGCGCCCGCGCGCCGGACGCAAGATCGCCGGCGTCTGCCAGGGGTTTGCCGAGTACTTCGACCTCGACGTCACCGTGATCCGGGTGATCTGGCTCCTGGTGGCGCTGTTCGGCGGCGGAGGCTTCCTGGCCTACGTCATCGCCTGGATCGTCATGCCGGACGAGCCTGAGGTTGTTACGGTGGCTGCGCCTTCCAGCGCCATCCAGGCTCATCCTCAGGGCTGACCCTCAGCGAAGACTTGCTGTAAGATTCCCGCGGCATGCACACCCTAAGCCGCGACGCCGAACTCTTCTTTGAAATCCTGGGCGACGGTCCGCCCGTCGTCCTGCTGCATCCCTTTCCCGTTCATCACGGCTTCTGGTTGCCGGCTGCGGACCTGCTCGCTTCGCGCTATCGGGTGATTGCTCCTGACCTGCGCGGACATGGCGAATCCACCGTGGGCGAAGGCTCGGCCACCATGGACAAGCTTGCTGCCGATGTCGCTCGCGTCTGCGATGCCTGCGGCGTGGGCCGCGCGGTGCTGGCCGGCTGCTCCATCGGCGGTTACGTCCTCATGGAGTTCTGGCGGCGCTATCCGCAACGCGTCTCGGCACTGGTGCTGTGCAACACGCGCGCCGAGGCGGACACCGAAGACAAGCGCGCCGGCCGGCTCCAGTCCGCGGATGAAGTTGAACGTCACGGCACGGAACCGTATCTAGATGCCATGGTTCCCAAGCTGATCGGGGAGACTACGCGAACCAATCGTCCCGACCTGGTAGCCGCCGCCCGCAAGATGATGCGCAAGACGAGCGTTCCGGGTATGGCGGCCCTGTTGCGCGGTATGTCCCATCGGCCGGATTCGGCGCCAACACTCAAGACGGTGACGGTGCCCACCCTGATCCTCGCCGGCGGCGAAGACGTGCTCACCCCCGTGGAGGATGCCCAGCGCATGCAGCAAGCCATCCCCGGCAGCCGGTTGGAAGTCATTCCGAACGCCGGCCATTATGCCGTCTTCGAGCAACCGGAAGCCGCGGGCCGGATCATTCGCGGCTTCCTCGACGGACTGAACATCGGGTGAAGTGGGGGACAGCCCGGGCTCTCGCCCGGGCTACTTCAGGTTCTCCCGCAGCCACTGCAGCATGGCGACGCGGTGCTCTTCGGTTAGGAGTTGATGGCCCGTCGCGGCCCAGAGAATCTTCTTGGGCTGGCGTGCCAGCCGGTAAAGGGGGGTCACCTGCGTGTCTTTGATCATATCGGTGTCCTGCGTGCCGTTGATCATCAGCAGCGGACGGGGACTGATGCGGCCGATATAGTTCGCGGGACAGGCTGCCGGCAGATGGTTGTTTTCCTGGGCATCGTAGTGCGCGCCATAGAGCAGGACCACGGTTCCCAGTCGCCGCTCGGCGCCCCCCACCACCGCGCCCACGATTGCGCCGCGGCTGATTCCCACCAGTCCGATGCGTTTGGGGTCGGCATCCCGTTGTTCGATCAGTAGGTCGATCGAACGGGAAACGTCTTTGACGATCTGTGTCATCCACGCCAGGTACGCGGAGGGCTGGTTGTAGAGCTTCTCGTGCTTCTCTTCTTCGGTGAACGTCTTCAGCAGGTCGGTGCTGCGCTCGCCGAAGTGCGGCAGATCGATTGCCAATACGCTCCAACCCGCGCGCGTCAACAACTCGGCTATCACTCGCGTGCTCTGAGAATCCTTTCCTGGCGGTGTGCCCCCGTGCAATAAGATGATGTTGTCGGCCCTTTCCTGCACTACGGCTGCCCGGTAGTAGTTCGCAAACACGCGCGCGCCGGGCGTGCTTTCAAACGACAGGTGCTCGCGGCGGATGCCCCCTTGTTCCTCCACGTCCAGGAGGCGCAAATCGAAGGGGAGACGCTGGTCGTAGCGGAAGGAGTCCAGGGACGACTGAAAGGCGCGGTGGTCCACCGGCCGCGCCAGCCACGGGTCCGTGGCCTTCGGTTTCTGCGCCGAGGCCCACTCGCATGCAGCGACGCCCAGCAGCCCAACACACAGCACCTTGCTCAAACGCTTCATGGTTCAAACTCCTCTGCCTCAGGGGCCGGCGCCGGCCGCGTCAGGCGGAAACCGATTACTGAACTGGCGAAGCCGGGGTCGAACTGTTCGGCATGCCCAGGTTCAAACATATATTCTGGGTCTTGCCAGGAACCGCCAACCACAACCTTAATTGCGCTGCCGGATCCGTCGCGCAGCAATTCGCGCGCGTTCCCCGCCATGTCGTGACACCCAAATGGACTCACGCCCAACGGATAGGATCCCGCGGGGCGCGTGCCGACCAGGCTAAAGTTCGCGCGCAGCTCGGTGGTTTTCACTTCGTCGCCCCATGGGAAGACGCGCCCATCATTGTCCAACGCCGCGCGCCACCACTGCTCCGCCGTGGGCAGCTCCTTTCCCGCCCAATGCGCATATGCCGAGGCCTCATACCAGGAAACCCCCACGACCGGGTGTTCCGCCTGACCCTCCGGATACGTGCCGCCCTTCCAGAACCGCGGTCCAGGCAGGCCAGTCTGATCCACAAATGTTTGCACCGCCTGGGCCCAGGGAACCAGGCGGCCGCTGATCAGCAGCCTTTCGGGCCAGAAGCTCTGGTCGCGGTAACCGCCCGCGGACACGAACTTATGGAATTGGGTGTTGGTTACTTCGTAGCGGTCCATCAGAAACGCTGGAACAGCGACTCCGGCTGGCGAGCGTCCCGGCTCAACCCGCACCATGCCTTCCCAACGGGCGGAAACCAGTCTGGGTGCGATGTGAAGCCCTTTGTCCTGGTCGACTCGAGCCAAAAGCTCCAGAGTGTTCATCCCCGCGGCGGTGACACGGATGAAGTACTCGCCAGCTACCAGCCGGCGGTTGGTCACGGGCGTGTTTCCCAGGACCAGGGGCTGGCGTTTCGCGAAGCCCGCCATCGGCTCGACGCGCGTCGCCGTCACTGCCGCTTTGTTCGGGTCGCTCTCGATGGTCAGCATTCCGGCCACCAGACTCGCCACCTTGGCCAATTGGGCGTCGTTCAGATCCAGATGGGCAGCTTGCAGTTCCTCGGCGACTTCGTCGAAGCGGCCTGCCGCCGCAGCCGCTTCCACGCGCGCGACAACCTCGCGCGTTGCCGGGTTCGCTCCCTGCGGCCAGTAACGCACTGCCGCCCCGGCCAGCGCGACCACCAGGATCCCCAGGCCGGACCAGAGCAGCCACCGCTTCTCGATGCGGCCGCCGATCATTCCCGGTCTTCGCTCCGCGCGCGTTTCAACCGTGAGGTCGGTGCGGCTCGAGTCTGCGTCCCGCTTCAGCCGTTGCAAATCTGCTCGTAGGTCGGAGGCGTGCTGATACCTCAGGTTGCGGTCCTTCTCCAGTGCCTTGTTGATGATTTCTTCCAGTTTCGGCGGGACGTTCGGGTTCAGGCGCACCGGTGCCACCGGTGCCCGGTTCAGGATGCCGTCAAAGATGACGCCCGACGTGTCGCCCGTGAAGGGCAGCGCGCCGGTCGCCATCTCGTACAGCACCACACCCAGCGAGAACAGATCGGTGCGCCCATCCAGTTGTTTCCCCCGCACCTGCTCCGGCGACATGTACGCCACCGTCCCCAGCGTGCTCCCTGGACTGGTTAGGTGCTCTTCCGCCATACCGGTTGCGGTCGCTTCAGTCGGTGCAGCCTTCGCCGGCCCAACCTTGGCCAGTCCGAAGTCCAGGATCTTGGCGTGCCCGCGCTTGGCTACGAACACATTCGCCGGCTTGATGTCCCGGTGCACGATGCCCTCCCCGTGCGCCGCGTCCAGCGCGTCCGACATCTCGATCGCGAAACCTAGCAGCGTCTCCGTTTCCAACGGCCGCCCGGTGATCAGGTGCTTCAGCGTCGTGCCCTCCAGGTACTCCATCACAATGAAGTGCTCGCCCTGTTCCTCGCCGATGTCATAGATAGTGCAGATG
>JBOGLL010000368.1:0-6589 GCA_050746065.1 Terriglobales bacterium
TTTTCGGAGTGAGTACGGTGATGGTCGTCTGGCTGAAGCGCACGCGCCGCCGCATGGCCCGCGGGCGCGAGCCCGCCGCTGCCGCTCGCAAGCGCGCCTGGCGGTCCGCACAACTCGTCTATCGCTACTACGAGATGCCCTTCGGCGTCTTCCTGGGTAGCATGGCGCTGCTCTCGGCCTTCCTCGGCGACCGCTTCCTCGCCTGGTATTGGGGGACGTACCGATGAGTTCCCTGCTCACCGACCGGTCGGTGATCCTTCTGGCAGCGCTCACTCTCATCGGGCTGTTCGCGTTTGCCGGCGGCTGGATCCTGATCCGACGCATGCGTCGCACTCTTGCCGACGAACCCTCCGACTCGGGACAGCGCCGCAACGCCGAGCCCGGACCTGAGTTCGCTGCGGCCACCGTGCAGGCGGTGATCGCGCGGCTGAAGGAGCAGGAAAAGGAACTGGAGCGGCTGCGCAAGGCGGAGCAGTCGCGCGCCCAGACCTCGGAGACCATCAGCGCCGCCGTGCTCTCCAATCTATCCAGCGGCGTGTTGCTGTTCGGGCCGGCGCTGCTGGTGCGCCAGGCCAACGAAGCTGCGCGCGGCATTCTGGGATATGCATCGCCTACCGGGCTGCACGCGCGCGAAGTCTTTCAGGGAGCGGGCGCGCTGCGAGCCGATCTTTCCGCGATCGGAGCAGCCCCGGCAAACCTTCCGGATGCGGTGGAACTCTGCCTGCGCAGCGGCACGTCGCTTCGCCGCCTGGAAACCGACTACGTCACACCGGCAGGCGAGAAGCGCGTCCTGGGCATCACGCTCTCCCCGGTGCGCGGCGCGGCCGGAGAGGCGCTGGGCGCGGCCTGCCTGGTCAGCGACCTGACGGAAATCAGCAGCATGACCCAGCAGATGCGTCTGCGCGAAAACCTGGCCCTGCTGGGCGAAATGTCGGCCGGCATCGCCCACGAGTTCAAGAATTCGCTGGCCACCATCGCGGGTTACGCCCAGATGCTCACCGCGGAGAACGATGCAGCCACCATCCAGCAGTTCGCCGGGAGGATCGTTTCCGAGACCGCCAGCCTCACTCGCATCGTCACCGACTTCCTGAACTTCGCCCGCCCGCAGGGCCTGGAAGCAGAGCCGGTGGAGTTGCGCTCGCTCATCGAAGACTGCGGCCGCGAATGCGGCGTCACGCTGAAGCTCGACGGTTTTCCCGCCAGCCTTTCCCTGCTGGGCGACGTCACCGCGCTGCGCCAGGCCTTTTCCAACCTGCTGCGCAACAGCGCGGAAGCCGGACGCGACGGCTCGACCGTCACCGTCGAGGTGCAGGCCAGGGCGGACGCGCAGGTCACTCGTTTGGCCTTCAAGGACAACGGCACCGGAATCCCCAGCGAAAACCTGGCCCGCATCTTTGTGCCTTTCTTTACCACCAAGGCTGCGGGTACGGGTCTGGGGCTGGCCCTCGTGCACCGCATCGTCAGCGAACACGGAGGCACGGTGAGCGTGGTCAGCGACCCTTCCGGCAGCACGTTTACCCTCTCGTTTCCGGCCCGTAAACCGGCCGGCGCCGCCGGGTCCGAACCGGGGTAGAATGAGGGGGTTAGCTGCGGGGCGTCCCGTCAGGGACCGGCCCGCATCTAACGAGGTAGGGCGACCAGCCCGAGGGATTGGTCTATGAAACGCATTCTATTGAACCTGGCGGTGGCATGCCTGCTGGCCTCACTGGCCGGAGCGCAGTCGTTGGGCGATATCGCCCGCAAGAACCGCGAGAAGCGCGGCGCCACCTCCACCGGCAAGGTCTACACCAACGAGACTCTGCCACAAAGCACTACGATTTCCAGCGAATCGCGCACCACGCAGGCTCCCGGGCAGCAAGCCACAACCACCACTACGACCGCTGCCACAGCGGCCGGCGAGGAAGAAGAAGCCGCGGCAGTAGATCCCAAGGAAGAAGAGGCCCAATGGCGCGCCCGCTTCAAGGAAGTGAAGGAGGAACTGGCGCTGCTGGAGCGCGAGCTCACCATCAGCGAGCGCGAGAACAAGCTGCGCGCCGCCTCCTACTACGGCGATGCCGGCACGCGCCTGCGCGACGAAGCCAAGTACGCCGAAGAGGACCGCAAATACAAGGCGGAGGCCGAGGAGAAAAAGCAGAAGATCGCGGAGGCCAAACAGAAACTGGAAGACCTGCGCGAAGAGCTGCGCAAGGCCGGAAAGCCTGCCTCTTGGGGTGAGTAAGATCCGAAGCACATGAGCCCCCGGCCCGCGGTGCGGGACTCGGGGGCTTTTTCATTTATGGACAGCATCCTGCTGGTGGAAGACAAAGCCGAACTGCGCGAGATGCTGGCCACGGCCCTCGGCCGTATGGGCTACGAAGTCAGCCCGGCGGCGGGCGTTCCGGAAGCCCTGGCGGCGCTTCGCAAGCGGCGGTTCTCCGCCGTCCTCACCGACCTGAAACTGCCTCCCGGCTCGGGCATGGACGTGCTGCGCGCCGCGCTGGAGGCTGACTCGGGCATACCCGTGGTCATCATGACCGCCTTCGGCAGCATCGCCGAAGCGGTTTCCGCCATGCGCGACGGCGCCTTTGACTTCATCCAGAAGCCCATTGATCTCGAGCACCTCAAGCACCTGCTGGGACGGGCGCTGGAGCGCCAGCAGCTTCTGCGGGAAAACCTCGTCCTCAAGGAAGACTTCGCGCGCCGCTACGGGTTTCCGCGCATCGTGGGCGAGCATCCCGCGATGCAGGCGGCCGCGCGTGAAATGCAGCGCATCGCCCCGACGGATACCACCGTCCTGCTGCTGGGTGAGAGCGGCACCGGCAAGGAGCTGTTCGCGCGCGCGATCCATCAGCTCAGCCCGCGCGCCGAGAAGCCGTTCGTCGCGCTGAACTGCGCCGCCATCCCGGAAACGCTGATGGAAAACGAACTCTTCGGGCATGAACGCGGGGCCTTTACCGGCGCCGACCGCCGCGCCGCGGGTAAGTTCGAGTTGGCCCACGGCGGCACCATCTTCCTCGATGAAGTGGGCGAACTGCCTGCGGGAGCGCAGTCCAAGCTGCTGCGCGTTCTGGAGGAGCGCGTGATCGAGCGCCTGGGCGGCGCTGCACCGTTTCAGGTCAATGTCCGCGTGGTGGCCGCAACCAACCGCGACCTGGAAACCGCCGCCGACTTCCGCCGCGACCTTTACTACCGCCTGGCGGTGGTGCCGTTGCGCATTCCCGCGCTGCGCGAGCGCGGCGACGACGTCATCGTCATCGCAGAGCATTTTCTCGAGCGCTTCCGCGCGGAATTGAAAAAGCCGCGACTGCGCCTCTCACCCGACGCCGTGGACGCCCTGCGCGCCCACGGTTGGCCGGGCAACGTCCGCGAATTGCAGAACGCTATCGAGCGCGCGTCCATCCTGAACGACGATGAACTCACCGCCGCCCATCTGGCGCTCGAGGCACGCTCGGCCACCGCCGCCTCGCCCCGGGACTTCGATCTGGCCGGCTCGTTGCCGGAAGTTTCGGCGCGCGCGGTGGAGTCGGTAGAGCGCGCCAAGATCGAGGCCACGCTGCGCGAGTGCAAGTGGAACAAGGCCGCCGCCGCCCAGCGCCTGGGTGTTTCCTACAAGACACTGCTCAACAAGGTCCACGCGTATGGGCTGGATTGAATCAGTGGTTCAGCCTTTCCTCCGGTCACCAAGGTAACTACGCACCCCCGAAGGCCATTACCCCGGTTATCTGGCGCGGTCCGGGCCGCCGTGGCATCCTCTTAGGGAAGGTAATGGTTCAGGAGGTACCACTGGCATGAGAAATCTGTTACGCAACATCTGGCGGGATGACGCGGGTCAGGACGTAGCCGAGTACGCCGTTCTGCTGGCAGTGTGCCTGGTGCTGGTGATCGGGGCGGTTTACGCCATCGGGAACAACGCCACCCAGTATTTTGTCGCCGCAGCCGAAAAGCTGAACTGGTCCTAAGCCTGGCCGGGGCTGAAATCCCGTCTCCCGTGTCGCTACGCGGGTTCGCTTCGCGACTCCGGCTTGAGCGCCGGAGCTTCCAAAGCCCGCTCCCATAAGATTCCCCTCAGGGGCTAAAGCCCCTTCCAATGCCGCCCATGCGGCACGGCTGAAGCCGTGCCCTTCCGAAATCTGTGGAATCGAGGATTTCCGGGGAGGTGCCGTCCCACCTAGTGCCCAACAACGGCGCGAATGTGGCGCTTGAGACGAAAGACCCACATCTGCCAACTTCAGGCAGATGTGGGGCACCGTGCGTCGAAAGCCACGTCGTGACCGGGGACATCGTTCCGACAGACCGACGCTACTCCGCTTTCAAATGCTGGCTGAACCAGCGGACGATAGCGACGGTGGAGCGGATGCGGTTGGCCACCTTGCGCCAGCCATGTCCTTCGTCAGGAAAGAGCACGTACTCCACAGGAACGCCGCGCTTCCTCAGGCTGTCCACGACCTGCTCGGCTTCGACCAAGGGCACGTTGGTGTCGTTGGCACCATGCAACACGATGGTGGGCGCATTGATGCGGTCCACCTTGTGGATGGGCGACAACGACTGCAGCAGGGCGGCTTCCTTCACCGGGTCGCCATACTCGACGGTGGAAATGGCCGCCATCCAGGGTTCGGTATGGGCGAAGAAGGTCTTGAAGTTGACCACGCCGAACAGGTTAGCGCCGGCAGCAAACAAGTCGGGAAACTCGGTGAGTCCGGCCATGACCATGTAGCCTCCGTAGGAACCTCCCATGATGCCGACGCGCTTTGGATCGGCGACCCCGGACTGGACCACGTAGTCCACGCAGGCCTTGATGTCGCGCACGCCGTTCACACGCAGAGCGCCGTTGTCGAGATTCACGAACTTCTTGCCGAAGCCCGACGAACCACGCACATTGGGCGCGAACACAGCGACGCCCTGGGCGAGCAGCGCCTGATAGTCGCTGCGGAACGAGGGCAGCTCCTGACCTTCAGGGCCACCATGGAAGCTCAGGACAACCGGGCCAAGACCCTTGCGGCCCGCTGGGCGATAGAGCCATCCACTCAGTTTCAGTCCGTCATGAGCAGTGAACTCGACCAGTTCCGGCCGGACGAGCCGCGTAAGATCCACACCCGGATGCGGGCTTCGCGTGACCTGACGGAAGTGGCCGGTGCGCACGTCCAAGGTCCAGACGTTGAGCGGCGACGCCGAACCCGAGAGCGTCATGGCCAGATGGTTGCCGTCGCGCGAGAAGGTGATGCCGGTGGCCAGATCGGCGGGAAACTCGGGGCCATCCGTCATCTTGCCGCTGGCCAGGTCGAAGAACGCCAGTCGGTCACGTCCGCCGACGTTCCAAAGCAGGGCCGCCATGGTGCCCTGTTCGTTGATCTCGATTTCGGCCAGTTCGGCGTCGTCGCGGGATGCGGCAATCTCCAGCGGCCCGGGCGTTCCGTCCGCGAGGAGCCGGACACGCGCCAGGGCCTGGCGATCGCGGTCCACGTTGGACACGAAGTAGGCTGTTCTGTCATCGGCGAAGAGTGCGTTGAAAGATTCGGCCACGCCCTGGTGAGGCGTGAGCTTCACTTCCCGGCCGTCAGAGACATTCACCAGCAGCAGGTCGTTGTCGCCACGGCTCCTCTGCCGGTAGAGCACGGCGCTGCGGCCGTCGCGGCTGACATCTGAGAATTCACCCACTCCTGAGTTCTGACTCACGCGGCGCAACGCTCCGCTCGCCACATTGGCGAAATAGGCGTCCATGCCTCCAGCGGTGTTGCTGCGATTGGATGCCAAGGTGAGGAACTTCCCGTCGGGGGTCCACTCGCCCAGCCAATTGTTGTCCTTTCCGCCGTCGGTCAGGCGGCGCAGGCCGGTACCGTCGGGACGAATCAGGTAGATCTGGGAATTCAGCCCGCCGCCTGGCAGCAAGGAAAATGCCAGCCAGTCCCCGATGGGAGACCACCTGACGGCGCCCACCGGATCGTCGAAAGCAGTTATCTGCTCAGGCCAGCCGCCTTCGGCGGCCACGATCCAGATCTGGGGAATTCCGCTGAGGTCGGCGACCATGGCAATGCGCTGGCCGTCGGGCGAGAACGAGGGAGAGAAAGCCCGCCCCACGCGTGCCATGCGGGCCACCGAGACAGCGACTTCGTCGCTCGAAGGAGCATCGCCGGCAAGCGCAGGCATCGATGAGATGAGCAACAGCAGGGTGGCAAGAATCTTCATGAGGCCCGGTCCTTTCGCTAGGCGGCGAACTGGCTGCGCAGCCGGTCAATCTGTTTCATGTGATGGCGGGTGTGTACCAGGTGGAACTTGCGCCACTGGGGAACATTCAGGGGGCCCAGCACCGGATGAGTCGCGATCTTGCGGCTGCGCCCGAAGCGTTCTTCGCAACGGGTAATAGCGGCGTCCAAGGCCACCAGGTTTTCGCGGATGGTGCGCAGGGCGGTCTCACCGTCCATCCCCTTGGGCTTGGTGAACTCGGGTGCCTGCCGGCCGGGCGGGAAATAGCCTATAGTCGCCACCAGCAGCGCCGCCCCGCGTTGATACATGGTGGGAGGCGAGATCTTAGGCTCGCCGCTGGCCAAGGTCTTCTCCAGCGAGCGCGCGGTCGAGCCGAAGGCGATGGCGAGGTGCTCGAGGATGTCGGCCG
>JBOGLL010000369.1:0-3699 GCA_050746065.1 Terriglobales bacterium
GCCCTGGTCGCCGGCGCCGCCCGGATCCACACCCTGCTTGATGTCGGGCGACTGCTCGTGGATCGAGGAAATCACCGAGCAGGTTTGCGCATCGAATCCGTAGCCGGCATCGGTGTACCCCACCGACTGCACGGTTCCGCGCACAATGGCAGGGAAGTCGACATACGCGGTGGTCGTGATCTCACCCGCAATGAACGCCAAGCCGGTGGTCAGTAGGGTCTCGCACGCCACGCGGCTGTGCGGGTCCTGGGTAAGGCAGGCGTCTACGATGGCGTCGGAAATCTGATCGGCGATCTTGTCGGGGTGTCCTTCGGTGACCGACTCGGAGGTGAATAGAAAACGCTTTTTCGCGCTCAAGGCTGTGTTGTTTCCTCTCTTCTTTAGTTCGTGTCAGACGCTACGGCAGGGGGTTCCGAACAGCCGCAGAAGTCATTTCCGTGGGTGTAATTAAGTTAACAGAGATGCGCTGTCCAGGCAATGATTTCCGCCCTCTGGGGCGGTTCGCGGGCTAATCGGCCGGAAAACTACAGCGAACGGAGCGATTTGGGACGGTTTCTGTTCTCCCCGGAGCAAAATCCGCAATCGCTTTTGAAAAATCGCGGGGTTGGTGGGAGCGCGGGGCTTGGTAGTTCTGGCTTTAGCCTGGGCCGCGCAGCGGCCCCGCGTTCAGCGTCCCTTTCCTATTGTCATCCCGAGCCGCCCGACCGGTCCTGAGTCCTTGTTGGCGGACGAAGGGTAGAGGGAGGGCGTGTCGAGGGATCTCGGGTTGCTTTCTGGAGCGTGTAGGCGCGACGCGTGGTGGAAGAGCGGGGCTCGGTAGCTCTGGCTTTAGCCTGAGCCGCGCAGCGGCCCCGCATCGAGCGTGCCCCTTCTCTCTTGTCATCCCGAGCCGCCCGACCGGCCCCGAGTCCGCCTTGGCGGACGAAGGGCTAAGGGAGGGCGTGTCGAGGGATCTCGGGTTCCTTTCCTGGGGCCTTCCTTCATCAACTCTGCAATCTTCAATGCGCAATTTTCCTCCGCCGTAATGCGCCGCCACCTTCCTCCGGTTCCCACAGCCCGCCATGGAAAGAACAAGCGCCACCGGATTGCGGTGGCGCCTGCTCGACTACTCGTCGTTCAACCCGTGATTACGCAGACGCGGGTTGCGCGGCGCCTGCCCTGCGGGGGAAAAGTTTGCGAAACGTGTAGCGCACCAGCTTCCACGCCAGCGCAGCACCGAAGACGAAAGTCAGCAGCCATACCAGCACGACTGGCGTGTTGGCCACGGCCACGATCATGAAGTCGCCGTACGCGATCAGGTCGATCTTGGCATCGGCGAACGCGGCTTCGAACTTGGCGATGGGATGCCAGGTTACGTCCTTGGCTACGGGGACCGGTTCCACGTGCAGGTTGACGGTGATGGTAGCCATGGCCACCTGGCGCGCCAGCACGTTGAGCTGGGCCTGCGCGCGCTCAATGCGGCCGCGCACATCAGCCAGCCGTTCGGCCACCAGCAGTGTGTCTTTGATCGAGCCGGTGCGCTGCATGATCTGCTGATACTGTGTCTCTTCGGTGCGATTGTTCTTGATGGTGGCTTCGAGGTCCACGTACTGCCCGGTGACATCCTGGGTATCGGTGCGGTCGTTCTGCACCTGCTCGGACAACGTGCGGATCTCGCGGCGGGCATCGTCAAAGCGCTCCTGCGGAACACGGATGGTGATGGCCGAGTAGGGCAGCGCGTTGCGCGTCTGGCTCATTTGCGCCGTATCCACCCATCCGCCGTGTTTCGCAGCGATGGCCCGCACCGCTTCCATGCTTTCGGCGGGACTGGCCACCACCATGTCGAGAAATCCCGTGCGGATGACTCTGCGCAGTTCCAGCGGACTGCCCACTGGCGCCACGCCCTCGCGGACAGGCTGCGTGGCATAGGCCACGTTCTTGGCAATGCCGTCCGTGCTGGTTGGGCTCGGGGGGTACGGACCGTCGGATCGATAGGTCTCCACCGGGCCAACCTGCCCCTGCCGCGAGCGCAGCAGGTTCGGCGTGCTGACCGCCACGATGCTCAGAATCAGCGCGCCTATCAGAAAAATGGCCATCAGGCGCGACCAATGGAATTTGCCGGTTGCGGAATCGTAGATCGGGTTCACTCTTCCCCTCTGTTCAGGGATAGAACGCACCACTCGGGAAAACTTGCAGGCGCGTTTTAGTAGCGCTTGACTCGTTTGGGGAGTACGGCAAAGCCTGGAAGTTACCAACGCAGAATGCAATCTGAGTGCCAACGGCACCGCGAATATCCCGTCCGCAGTCGGTGTAGCCAGCCGCCCTCGGCCGGGCCGCACTGTCGCGGCATTCTCGGCCGTACATTAACTGAGGGCAGGCGATTAGAGCGCCGTGAGGCGCGACGGAAAGTAGCCCAACGCTTCAGCGCTGGGTGACAGGCCAATTACGAGCAGCCAGTCCCGTAGGGACGGCGCGTAAGCCCCGTAGGGGCGTCAGACGCCGTGCTTGAGAAATGGCTGCCAAGTTGTCGCCGACTGACAAACCGTGTCGCTCCACCGACACAATCTGTCAGTCCTCCGCGATCTCTGCGGGCTCTGCGTTGAAAATCGTCGAACTCACGAATCCGAATGTTTACGCACCGCCTCCGCGGCCCAGTGCTCGAGTTCGGCCACCACGCGGCCCAGCTCATCCACCACGGAGTTCGAACCAGCGGCCCGGAAGGTATCCACCAGCGTACGGTAGTACCACAGTGTGCCGTCGCGCTGGCCGGTAAAGCGCGGCCACAGCGCCTCTCCCATGCGGCGGTAATCACCCAGGACGGCGCGCGCGTTGTGCAGCTTGTCGGAAGCGGAAACCAGGCGCACTTCCGGCGACGCGTGGCGCAGATGGGCGATGTAGGTTTCCTTGCGCTGTCGCCACGGCGGTTTGGGGACGGCGTCGGAATCGGTGCATCCGGCAACGATGTTGGCCACGCGCTTACCGAATTTCTTGCGGATCATGCGCAGCGTGGGCTTGCCTCCCTGGTCTTCGACGGCATCGTGCAGCAGCGCGGCGATGGCCATATCCTCATCGCCGCCGGCTTCGAGCACCGTCCCGGCAACCGTCATGAGGTGGGCGACGTAAGGAATGTCCGTACCTTTCCGCTTCTGCCGGGCATGAAGACGGTTGGCCAGCACCAGCGCACGTTCGAAGCGCGGAGAGAGCAGCGCGGCGTCGGCCTTTGCCTTACGCGAAACCCGCGTCCGCGTTCGCGCCGGAGACGGCTTGCGCTTTCGCTTCATCAGACGTCCCACCTCAACCACAAACGGCGTCGTCACAACAGGTCTTGCCGCGCAAGGCTTCCACACCCTCGCTGACAATGATAGGCGCCATCAACAATCCCGCTACCGGATCGGCCCACCACCAGCCCAGCACCGCGTTCAGCGCCAGGCCGCCCAGAAGGATCCCGGAAAGATACGCGCAAATCTGTGTCTGCTGCGAGTCGGCATGCAGCGCCGGGCTGCCCAGTTCCGCAGCCAGCCGCCTTTTCGCGCGCGCTAGGAGTGGCATCACCAGCAAGGAGACGATGGCCAGCCCGATGCCCACGTAGCTCTCCTCCGGCGTCCGCCGCACCCACAGCGAGTACGCCGCATCCGCGGTCACATAGGCAGCCAGAGCGACAAAGCTCACGCCCACCAGCCGCAGCGCCAGTCGCTCGGCATGCTCGCGACGCGCGTGTTC
>JBOGLL010000370.1:0-4414 GCA_050746065.1 Terriglobales bacterium
GGCTTTGCCATCGCCCCAGCCCCGAAGGGGCGGCATATGGTAGCCCAGGCTGGAGCGCAGAGCGGGAAGCTTGCTCCCGCTCTGCTCGGAACCCTGGGTAAGCTGCCTCAAATGAGTTGCACCCGACCGGCGGCGAACGCAGTGAGCCGCTCAGGGAGGGTGCATCCAGCCAGTCCTCATTTACAATTTCCGCCCATCGCCACCTGCGGGGGCCGCCATGCCCAGGAAAACCAAGAAATCATCCAAACCGAAACCCAAGGCGAAACCGAAGAAGGCCAAGGCTCGCGCCCTCGACTTCAACCACGCCATGGTCTACGCCCGCGACGTGGAACGCTCGCTGAACTTCTATTGTGGTCTGCTGGGAATGAAGAAGGTGGACGAATTCCGCTACGAGGGCAAACCCATCTATGCCCGCCTGTGCGCTCTGGAAGGCGAAGGCACCATCGCCATCCATCAGCTCGGCCCCGGAGCTTCCACCGCCGCCGAAGGCGTCCGCCTCTACTTCGAGACTCCCGACCTCGACGATTTCTGCCGCGCCTTGCAGGCGAAGGGTTTCTACATCACGCAGCTCCCCAGGATGATGCCCTGGGGATGGAAGCATGCCTACCTCAACGACCCTGACGGCCACGAGATCAGCCTTTACTGGGCCGCCGGCGGCCGCATGAAGAAAACCGTGATGCAAGCCGCCAGGAAAGCCGCCAAGGCTCGATGACACAGGAGCTTTTGCGCCGGGAAGGAATAGTACGCCGCTGAACCCTCGGCGACCGTCATCCTGAGTCGGCAGTGGCCGACGAAGGATCTTACGCGACCGCGCGATCTACACGTGCAGGCCGCAGGATTGCGGTCTTCCCAATCGGCAATCTGCAATCCTCAATCATCAATTCGGCTTCACATCCAAACTCCGCCACAAATACCAGCAGGCCACGCTGCGATACGGCCGCCACTTCTCCGCCAGCCGCGTCACCGTCCGCGCCTTGGGCAATTTCTTGATTCCGTAGGCCTTGCGCACTGCGCTGAGGATTCCATAATCAGTCGTGGGCAGCACATCCCGCCGCTTCAGCGCGAACATCAGGAACATCTGTGCCGACCACACCCCGATGCCCTTCACACGCGTGAGGTGCGCGATCACTTCTTCGTCGCTTTGCGAGGGCAGGGAAGCGAACTGTACTTCGCCCGAGCGCGTCTTCGCCGCCAGGTCGCGGATGTAGGAGAGCTTTTGCCGCGACAATCCGCACTTGCGCATGCGTTGGGGTGTGAGTTTCAGGATGGAATCCGGCGTCACTTCGCCGCCCGCCGCCTCCACCAGCCGCTCGTAGATCTTGATGGCAGCCTTCCAGTTGAGCTGCTGAAACACGATGGCGCGCGCCAGGGTCTCAAACGTCGGTGGACGCACCGCCATGCGCCCGTTCCCGACGCGCTCGATCAGTCCGGCCATGACCAGGTCGGCGGTCTTCAGATGGTGGATAGCGCGGCGCACCCAGTCTCCTAACTCTTCCGGATCCGTTCGATCTCCAAACCAGCAGGCTCGGAGGTCGGATCATGGAACAGGCAATCGGATGCGCCCGAATCCACCAGCGCTTCAAATCTTGGCGACTGGCGGGAAACACTTGCTGGATTCACAAGTCGGATGGGCAGCAGCGGATACCATTCCAGTTCGCCGCTCGGGGAGAGAAAGAAACGGTAGGGAATCCTCAAGGCTACAAAGCCAGTGGCAGCCACTCGGGTGGGGTCTTCAGATGGATAAAATCCGACTCCCCACTTTGTTCAGCGGCGGCCACACACTCCTCATAGGTCTTTCCCACTCCCACCAGCCGGGTCTCGTCCTGGGACAGTGCGATCCAACTGTCCAGAGGCGCTTTCCGCAGAATCTCCAAGCGGGCTTGTTGGTCCATTGCAGTTCTATTTTCTTACAATCTCCGCCACTAAGTCAGCAACTGTTTTACGCGTGGTGCGAAACCGCTATCCAACCGGGAGGCCTACTTCTTCGCAGGCTCGGTTCCAATTACGCGCGTCGGCGGATCGTCCCACATGTGGTGCGTGATCTTCCACGCGCCATCGGGCAGCTTGCGAAGCAGGGTGAGATACGTGCCCGCGTTGGCGTAGGCCGTGATCTTGCCTTTCTCTTCCATCGTCCAGGCGACTTCGGAGCGCCCGCGCACCAGCGCCATGCGGCCGTCGCCGCGGATCTCATCGATGGGCACTTCCAGCTTGGTGATGACGCTCTTAGGAGAGTTCGCCGGCCACCAGAAATCGTTGATGGCCTTGAGTCCGACCACCGCCGGCACACCGTGGTGCGGCATCAGCACCGCATCCGCGGTGAACAACCGTCGCACACCCTCAGCGTCTCCCGCCAGCCACGCCTTGCGGTAGGTGGCTTTCACCTGCGTGATGGCCTCGCGGTCCTCGATGGTCAGCGTCTCCGGACAACTCACCCGCTCCGTCCACAGGGGCACCGCCCCGCCCAGAAACAACGTCGCGGCCAGGCTCATCGCGATGATAAAGCGCTTCATAGGAATTCTCCCCAGGCAGGACTTCGCCTAAGCCTTAGACGGGGCAGGACGCGGAAAGCACCCGTTGTGGGGTCAAACAGTGCTACGAAGTGACTAGCAGCAGGACCTTGAGGGTGTGCTGTCAGTTGGCGACTTCAGAACGTTGCCTTCGAGATTTCGGAAGGGCACGGCTTCAGCCGTGCCAACCCGAAAGCGCAACGACGAAATCTTGTCATCCCGAGCGGAGCCCGAGCGTTCACGAGTCCGCCGCAGCGGACGGGAGAAAGCGAGGGCGAAGTCGAGGGATCTTGGTTTTCGTCAGGACTACGGAGGGGCCGCCTTACCTCGCAGATCACAAATCACGTAATGCTCGTCTCCTCATACGTCCCGTACACATCCTTCAGAGCCTCGCAAACCTCGCCCACGGTGGCGTAGGCGCGCACCGCATCCAGGATGTAGGGCATGGTGTTGGCATCGGAGATCTTGCCCGGGCCCGGCGACGCAGGCTCCTGGGCCGCGGCTTTCTTCAGCGCATCCAGGCGACGGCGCACTTCCTCGTTCGACCGACGCGCGCGCAGCGCCTTGAGCTTCTCCGATTGCCTCTGCCCCACGGACTCGTCAATGTAGAGCGTTTCCGGCAGGTGCTCGTTTTCCATGACGAACTCGTTCGAGCCCACGATGATCTTCTCTTTCGCTTCGACGGCGCGCTGGAACTGGTAGCTGGCCTCGGCAATCTCCTTCTGCGGATAACCGCGCTCGATGGCTTCCACCATGCCGCCCATCGCGTCCAGCTTCTCGAAGTAATCGAGCGCGCCCTTTTCCATGTCGAGCGTGAGCCGCTCCAGGAAGTACGACCCGCCCAACGGGTCCACCGCATTGGCCACGCCGCTCTCGTAAGCCAGAACCTGCTGCGTGCGCAGCGCGATGCGCGCCGAGTCTTCATGCGGCAGCGCCAGCGCTTCATCGTAGGAATCGGTGTGCAGCGACTGTGTCCCGCCCAGCACCGCGGCCAGCGCCTGGATGGCCACCCGCGCAATGTTGTTCATGGGCTGCTGCGCCGTCAGCGAGACGCCCGCCGTCTGCGTATGAAAACGCATCAGCCGGGTGCGTTGGTTCTTCGCGGCGAAGCGGTCCTTCATAACCCGGTACCACACCTTACGCGCCGCGCGGTATTTGGCGATTTCTTCGAAGAAGTCGTTGTGAGCGTTGAAGAAAAAGCTGAGCCGCGGACCGAAGTCGTCCACCTCCAGCCCCCGCCGCAGCGCCCATTCCACGTACTCCACGCCGTCGTAGAGCGTGAAGGCCAGTTCCTGCAGCGCCGTCGATCCCGCCTCGCGGATGTGATATCCGCTGATGGAAATCGTGTTGAAGCGCGGCGTGAAGCGCGAACCGAATTCGAACGTGTCCACCACCAGCCGCATCGAAGGCGCCGGCGGATAGATGTATTCCTTCTGCGCGATGTATTCCTTCAGGATGTCGTTCTGGATGGTCCCGGAAATCTTCTTCCAGTCCGCGCCCTGTTTCTCCGCCACCGCCAGATACATGGCCCACAGCACCGACGCCGGCGAGTTGATGGTCATCGAGACCGTGGTTTTCTCCAGGTCAATGCCGCGGAACAGGATCTCCATGTCTTCGAGCGAATCAATGGCCACGCCGCACTTTCCCACTTCGCCTTCGCTCATGAGATGGTCGGAGTCGTAGCCCATCAGCGTAGGCAGGTCGAAGGCCACCGACAGCCCGCCGCCGCCGTGCTCCAGCAGGTATTTGTAGCGCTCGTTGGTCTGCTCCGGCGACGCGAACCCGGAAAACATGCGCATCGTCCACATCTTCCCGCGGTACCCCGAAGCGTGAATGCCGCGCGTGAACGGTGCCTGCCCCGGATAGTTCAGGTATTTTTCGTAGTTCCAGTCTTCCGGCAGGTCGGC
>JBOGLL010000371.1:0-3310 GCA_050746065.1 Terriglobales bacterium
AGATGGCGGTAAGGTCGCCCTTGATCTGCAGCACCGGCGCCGAAGTCTGCTGGAACTCCACGCCCAGTTCATTCGCGATGATAGAGGCCAGCGTGGTCTTGCCCAGTCCCGGCGGGCCGTAGAGCAGCACGTGATCGAGGGCCTCGCCGCGCGAGCGCGCCGCTTCGATGGCCACTGCCAGGTTCTCTTTTACTTTGGCTTGGCCGATGAACTCGGCCAGCCGCCGCGGCCGCAGCTTGAGTTCGAACGAAGCATCGTCTTCGACGGGCTGCGCCGATACCACGCGACGCTTCAGCTCGGCCGTGTCCTTGGAAGCCACGCTAGGGCGATGGTAAAGCGAAACCGCCATTCCGTCCAGAAGCGAAAATCTCGCCGAGGAGACACCGCGCTGCGGAGTACTGCAATTTGGGGTACGTACAGAGCGCGCTACGGTTAGCGAGTGGCGTCGGCTCTCTATGTTTTCAGATGACCAGATGTCCCGATGGCCGCATGACCACATGGATCAATCCGCGTCCACCCGCGCAAATCCGCAGTTACGGTTTTTCCCTTGTCTCGCCCACTTCCACGATCACTTCCTTCTCTACGGGCTCGGCGTCTTTGTAGAAGACGCGCACCAGGCGGGTGCGGTAGGTGTAGTTGCGCAGGACGGCAGACGCCACATCGAACTCGCGGAAACTGGCCACCATGCCCCACTGCCCCTTCTTCTGTGCCCAGATCTCGTATTGTTGCCAGTCGGACATGAAAAGACAGTGGTCAGAAATCTGTGATGAGTTGGCGCCCCACGTGAATCGAAGAGCGATAGGATAAAGGCGTGCCCTTCCGAAGTCCAGCATTGGTGGTCGTTTGGACGTCGCTCGCCTTCTGCCAAGCAACATCTGGCCCGAAAAAACCTCTCGAAATATTGAGTGATACTTCGTGGGTGAGCTGCTGGGGCGAACGAGGCGGAGAGTTTGGTTCGCGCTTGGCCCGCAGCAAGCCATTGCTTTCGCCCGATCGTAGGTACAGGGCGTTCGCTGACGTGGTGGCAAAAGCCACTCATACCAGCCCCGGCCAGGCAGGTAGAGAAACTCAGGATTGTGAGAACGTCAGCCGATTGCTCGTCGGGGAACGAGGTAACGAAGCCCGCGGGGTCTTCGAGCAGAAGCCCTCCGGCAACCTGAAAGGAAACACGCTGGTCATCGTCGACTGGTCGCGCGATTCAAGATTTCTTCTGGCCCAACTGTCACAGTGGGTTTATGAATCTCACGGCTGGAGCAACGAGGTCGTGCTGTATGACACTCAAGAAAAAAAGGTGATCCACCTGGACCTCAACGAAGTCTTCGGCAAGTCGCTAGGGAAGGATTGCGCCGCGTATGGCGAAGTGCTTGGCTTCTCTGAGGACTCTCAGATCGTGTTCAAGGCGCATCCGGCTGCAGATGAAATCGACGCCGAATTGAACGGACCGTTCTGCGTGAAGCGCGAGGGCCTTTGGCTGGTCCATCCGCAGACACGGAAGATTCAGCGACTTTCGCCAAGCTTCAAGGTGAAGAAGAACGGCCTCGTCAGGCTGGGCGCGGGCCACACAGGAGCCACCGGCCGGAATACGCCCAACTAACAGCGAACTGGCAGCTACTCCTCCTCTTCGGTGACTTCGCCCCTCGCCACCCTCGCCGCAGCCACGATCTTCTCCTGGATCTGGGCCGGGACGATATCGTAGTGCGCCATTTCCATGTTGAAGCTGCCGCGACCCTGGGTCATGGAAGTGAGGTCGGTACCATAGGTAAGCATTTCGGCCATGGGCACTTCGGCTCTCACCACGGTTTTACCGGCCTTGTTGTCCATGCCCTGGATGCGACCGCGCCGCGAGTTCAGGTCGCCCATGATGGAGCCCGCGAACTCATCGGGCACCGTGATCTCCACCTTCATGATGGGTTCGAGCAACGTGGGCTTGGCCTGCTCCATGGCCTTCTTGAACGCCAGGCGCCCAGCCACTTTGAAACTCAGTTCGTTCGAATCTACGTCGTGGTAGGAACCGTCGTACAGGATCACGCGGAAATCCACCACGGGAAAGCCTGCCAGGTAGCCGCGCGCCGCCGCCTCCACGATTCCCTTCTCCACCGCGGGGATATAGTTCTTCGGAATGGAGCCGCCGAAGATGTCGTTCACGAACTCGAAATTCCCGCCGCGAGGCAACGGTTCCATTTTGATCTTGCAGTCGCCGAACTGGCCGTGCCCGCCGGTCTGCTTCTTGTGACGCCCGTGGGCATCGGCCTTGCCACGGATGGTCTCGCGATACGGCACCTTGGGCGCCTTCAGGTTCACCTCGGTGTGATAGCGGCTCTTCAGCTTCGACACCAGCACCTCAATGTGCTGCTGGCCGGTGCCCGCCAGCAGAAATTCCTTGGTCTGCGGGTCGCGGAAGAAGCGCATCATCACGTCCTCTTCCATCAGCTTATGGACCCCGGTGGAGAGCTTGTCTTCGTCGGCGCGCGACTTGGGCTCGACCGCAAACGTCACCGCCGGTTCGGGCAGGGGCACCGCCGGATACTGGATGGGATGCGCCTTGTCGCCCAGCGTATCGAAGGTGAGCGTGTCTTTCAGCTTGGCAACGGCGCCGATGTCGCCCGCGTGCAACGACGCTACCGCAGTCGCGGTTTTCCCCTGCATGACTGCAATGTGCGACATCTTTTCCGAGGTCGAACGGGTGAAGTTCTGCACCGCCATTTCGTTGCTCAGCACTCCCGAGCAGACCTTGTAGTAGGAAATGCGTCCCGTGAACGGATCGGACACCGTCTTGAACACATAGAGCGAAAGCGGCTCGGAGTCAGCCAGCTTGCGCTCGGCAGGCTCGCCGTTCTGCGACGTGGCCGCCGCCTTCATCGGCGGACGTTCCGTGGGCGCGGGCATGTAGTCCACCAGAAAATCCAGCAGCCGGTCCGACCCCAGGTTGCCCAGCCCGGAGGTGAACAGCACGGGGAAGATCTTGTGCTCGCGGATGGCGTCGTGAAGCCCGCTGGTCAGGTGCTCCTCGCCAATGGTGCCCCGGTCGAAGAACTCCTCCATCAGCGCGTCGTTGCCCTCGGCGATCATCTCCACCAGTTTTTCGTGCGCGGCCTTGGCGGCCTCGGCCATGTCGGCCGGAATCTCACCTTCCTTGCTCTTGCCGTTCCCGCCCAGTTCTGCGGTGTAGGCCTTCATGCGGACCAGGTCCACCACACCCGACAGGCTCTTTTCGCTGCCGATGGGAAGCTGCACCGGCACCACCTCGCGTCCGAAGGCGGCGGTGAGCGATTCCAGCACGCGTCCCGCATCCGCGCGGTCGCGGTCCATG
>JBOGLL010000372.1:0-3254 GCA_050746065.1 Terriglobales bacterium
ACCGCGCCGCCGGCACACGGCCCCATGATGGCGGAAATCTGCGGGATGACGCCGGAGGCGAGGGTGTTGCGCAGGAAAATATCGGCGTATCCGCCCAGCGACATGATGCCTTCCTGGATGCGGGCACCGCCGGAGTCGTTCAGGCCGATGACGGGCGCGCCTACGCGCATGGCCAGGTCCATGATCTTGACGATCTTGGCGGCGTTGGCTTCGGAGAGGGAGCCTCCGAACACGGTGAAGTCCTGCGCGAAAACAAACACTAGGCGGCCTTCAATGCGGCCGTAGCCGGTGACGAAGCCGTCGCCCAGTACTTTCTGCTCCTGCATGCCGAAGTCGGTGGAACGGTGAGTAACGAAGCGATCGGTCTCCTCGAACGTGCCTTCATCGAGCAGGAACTCGACCCGCTCACGGGCCGACATCTTGCCTTCGCGGTGCTGGCGCTCGCGGCGCTCCTCGCCGCCACCGGCGGCAGCGAGGGAATCGCGTTTCTTGAGTTCAGCGAGTTTGTGTTCCAGATCCATCGAGGGTTCGGACGGCAAGGATTATAGCCACAGAGACACAGAGGCACAGAGAAGGAGGGAGCAGCAGCTTTCAGTTCTTTTCGCCTTCAGTCTCCGGATCGACGGCGGGCAGCATGTTCGGTTCCCATTTGTATTTCTTGCCGTCCCAGTAGATTGCAGAGGTGAGGATAGAGGTTTCTTCGGCGCTGATGGCCCGCATGACTTTTTTCTTGACCAGAATGCGGCCGATGGCGAGACGGTCGAAGGGGATATTGATGAGGACAAACTTTTCCTTGGGGGTGGCGGCGCGCCAGCCTTCTTGGCCGGCGCCGTGGATGACCAGCAGGAAGCGGTTGCGCAGCGGGTCGCGCAGATTGAACTCGTAGGTGACCTTGGGATCACCGAAGCCAAAGTAGGCGTGGTGCGGATCGAGCACGCGGTAGCCGAACTCCTTGGCGTCCACGATGGGGTTTTTCGAGCGGCCGACAATCACGGCGTCTTCAATACCGTCGCCGTTCAGGTCGCCGGTGAGGAAAACGGGAGCGAAGTCGTCCACCACTTTGTAGGCAGGGCCGAATTGCTTCTTTACGAGATCGAGCAGTTCCTGCGGGATTACGCGGGCTGGGGCCGGGACCGGTGCCTGTTGCACCGTGCCCGCGGCGAGCAGCGTGACTAGAAGAACCGTGACGACACAGGCTCGCATACCCCGAGTCTAGCGCCGCTGGCGGGGAATGCAAGGCCGGAACCGGGGAGGGCAACAGGATTGTGACCGATTGTCAGACAATGTGGTATGATGTCTGACATGGCCACCGACCGGATCACGATTCGCTTGAGCCGCAAGCTCATGCGCCAGGTCGAGGAAAAGGCCGCAGCCGGCAAGAAGAAGGTTTCCTCGGTGGTGCGGGAGGCCCTGGCGGAACACTGCGCCAGCCCGGAAGAAGGGCCGACCGCTCATGACTTGGCCAAGAAATTGGGGTTGCTTGGGGCGGCCAAGGGCCTTCCCTCTGATCTCAGCACGAACAAGAAGTATTTCCGCGGTTTTGGCAAGCATTGATGCGCAGGGTGCTGGTGGACGCCGGGCCGCTGGTAGCCATCGTCTCAGAACGCGATCAGCATCACCGAGTATGCCAGGAATTGCTGAACTCTCTACGCCCCCCTCTGCTCACCTGCTGGCCCACTCTGACCGAAGCGGCCTGGCTCTTGCGCAATCGCACGCACGCACTTCGCAAACTGCTTGACAGTTGCTCGAGCGGTTTCTTCCATCTGCTGGAACTGGATGAGCACGCCCCGGCCTGGATAGCAGACTTCCTGCGCCGCTACGAGAAGCTGGGCGCCCAGCTTGCCGATGCTGCCCTGGTGTACCTGGCCGAACGCGAGAAGATCGACACCGTGTTTACGCTGGATCGCCGCGATTTTTCCGTTTACCGGCTGGCCGGAGGCCGGGGCCTGAAACTGCTGCCCTGAAATTTGGCCGATTTTCGTTACTCTAGACTGTCTACTCTGCGATTCCATCCCAGGAGGCCCGATGTCTCCGGCTCAGCCGAGGTTCACTGCGCTCAACTACCAGCGCCCTACGCCAGCCGAACAGCAGTCACGGCTTTCCGCATTCCACGAGACCATGCTGCGGCGGCGGACGGTGCGGCATTTCTCGCCCGATCCCGTTCCCTTCTCGCTGATCGAGACGGCGGTCCGCACGGCGGCGACCGCGCCCTCGGGCGCCAACCACCAGCCCTGGAGGTTCGTCGTGGTATCGGACCCGGAGATCAAGCGCAGCATCCGCGAAGCAGCGGAAGCCGAGGAGCGCGAGTTCTACGAGCACCGCGCGCCCAACGAATGGCTGGAGGCACTGGCGCCGCTGGGTACCGACTGGCACAAGGAGTTCCTGGAAGTAGCGCCCTGGCTGATCGTCGTTTTTCGGGTTGACTACGCGCTCTGTGCCGGCTCGAACGGCGAAGAAATCAAGCACAAGCACTACTACGTGATGGAATCAGTGGGTTTGGCGTGCGGATTCCTGCTGGCGGCGCTGCATCAGGCCGGGCTGGCCACGCTGACCCACACACCCAGTCCCATGGGCTTCCTGAGCCGCATCCTGAACCGCCCGAAAAACGAAAAGCCGTACCTGCTGATTCCGGTTGGCTATCCGGCACCGGACGCGAGGGTGCCGGAGATACCGAAGAAAACAGTGGAAGACGTGATGGTGGTGATGAAATAGGCGTCGCAGCGACTCCCCTTGGCGTTGAGGAGGCTCCGGGTCTAGTTCGGCTGCCCTGCAGGCTTCATCAGGATCGTCACGTTGACGACCTTGTTCTTGTCGTCCATCTCTTCGCGGAACGTGAACTCCCAGGTGGAACCTCTGGGCAAGAGGGGCCGGCTGTCCGCCATGTATTGCTTCTTATAGTTCGAGTCATAGACCGCGCTTGCCCGGATCTTCCACGCAGAGCGCAGGCGCTCGCGTGTAGTAAGGTCCAGGTCGGGCGCAAGGACCTCCAGCGAGCCCATGAGAAAGACGCCGCCCTCGGTCACTGTGACCTCGAAACGCGCATCCCCGGTTGCACCAAGGACAGGCTTCGGATCCAGCTTCACTCCCATGTAGCCGCGCGAGCCGTACAAGCCGCGGACTTTGCCCAGGTCGTATTCCAGCTTGATGGCATCGGCGGGCTGGCCGGGCTTGAGTTCGATTTTCTGCGATAGTTCGTCTGCAGAAAACATGGTGTTGCCGATCCACGCGATTCCGGCGAAGCGGAACTGCCGCCC
>JBOGLL010000373.1:0-5872 GCA_050746065.1 Terriglobales bacterium
GCGCCTGGCCGTGCTGGCCCGCGGAATCCGCGCCTCGCAGCCCGACCTGGAAGAACAGGTCCTCGGGCCTTCCACCAAAGTCGCGTTCAAAGCCGGCAAACCCACGCCCGCGGCGGAATTCTTTGCCAAGAAGGTGGGTCTCGATCCGTCAAAGCTGGAGAAGGTCACTACCCCGAAAGGCGAATATCTCGCCGCGCACGTAACCCGCAAAGGCCGCGCCGCCGGCGAGGTCCTGGCTGAAAAACTGCCCGCCGAGGTCCTGCGCATTTACTGGCCCAAGACCATGTACTGGCGCGGCAAGGCGGCTGAGCGCTTCGTGCGCCCGGCGCGCTGGCTGGTCGCCATGCTCGATGGCGCGCTGATTCCTTTGGAGCTCGCAGGCATTCGTGCCGGCAGCGCCTCACGCGGGCACCGCACCCTTTCCAGCGGCCCGGTCAACATCGCTTCTCCCTCGGACTACGCGGTGGCGCTGGAAACAGCCGGCGTCGTGGCTTCGCGCACAGCCCGCGAGCAGCAGATCCGCAAAGCCCTGGACGCCGCCACGCGCGCCCTTCCCGGAGCCCGTTGGCGCGAGGATGCCGCGCTGCTCGCCACCGTGGTCAACCTCACCGAGTTCCCTTCCGCAATCCTCGGCAACTTCGACCGCGAATTCCTTACCCTGCCCGAGGAAGTGCTGGTCACGGTGATGCGCGACCATCAGAAATATTTTGCCGTCGAGAGCGCCGACGGCAAGCTGGCCCCGCATTTCCTCGCCGTCCTCAACACCGACTCCGATCCCGACGGCGCCATCCGCCACGGTCACGAGCGTGTACTCCGTGCCCGCTTTGCCGACGCCCGCTTCTTCTGGGAGGCCGACCAGAAGCGTCCGCTGCGCGAGCGCATCGAGTTGCTCAAAGCCGTGACCTTCCAGAAAGACCTGGGCAGCTACTACGAAAAGACCGAACGGGTGGCGCGCCTGGCAAATACGGTCGCTGCCGATCTGGTCAACGCCGGATTCACGATTGACCGCGATGCTGTGAACGAGGCCGCGTGGCTGGCCAAGACCGACCTCACTACGGAACTGGTGAAGGAATTCACTGAACTGCAGGGCGTGGTCGGTGGCTTATACGCGCGTGCGCAAGGGTTCTCCGCCGCCATCGCCGACGCCATCTACGACCACTACAAGCCGGAATCCATGGATGAGCCCGCACCTCGTACCGCCGAGGCTGCCGTGCTCTCCATCGCCGACAAAGCAGACAGCATCGCCGGCATGTTTGGCCTGGGCTTGCAGCCCACGGGATCGAAGGATCCATTCGCCTTGCGGCGCCAGGCCAACGGGATCATCAAGACGCTCGCTGAGCACAAGATACCGCTGAGCCTGTCCAAGCTGTTCGTTTCTGCAATCCGGGAGCACACAGCACGTGAACGGCGAGAACTTGCTGATGAAAAAGCTTCGAAGTTATTTGAGGGAACGCTGCGTGATATTTTGCGCCCATTGGCATCTTCTGGTCTCTATCTCGCCAGCCAATATCTGGAAGGGGCCCCTGCAGACGCCAAGGATTATGAATCGGTACTGGGCGCTCACCTAGGATTGTTCCTGAAGGAAAGACTCGATTTCTACCTCCGCGAATCTCGAGGTCTCGAATACGACGTCGTGCGCGCCGTTTTGGCCGCAAGCTCAGACGAAGTTCCCGATGCACATGAGAGGGCTAAAGCCGTGGGTGACGTCGTTACAACACCAGAATTTCGGTCAATCGCTATCGCATTCAAGCGCATCAACAACATTCTTAGGCAGGCGAGAGAAATGGGCTTTGTGCCTCCTCCAAAGCTCGATGTGAATCGGTTCACCGCCGTCGAGCAGGAACTGTTCTCGAAGATGCAGCCAACTGGCCAGAATTTTCAGGCTGCCCGAGAGGCACGACGTTACAACGAGGCTCTAAGAGAGTTGTCCAATCTCGCGCCATACATTGATGCATTCTTCGATAAGGTGATGGTCATGGTTGACGACGCGGATATCAGAGGAAACCGGCTAAGGTTTCTCAGCGAGATTATCCGGTCCTTTGCCGGAATTGCCCATTTTTCCGAAATCGTGACCGAAGGAAAGGGCAATTGAGGCCTGCGGAAGCCATGTCCGGTCTGTGCGACCCCGGTAGCTCATTTGGAGTTTGTCATTCCCAGCAAAGCGAGGAATCTGCTTTTCCTCATTGAGCGGATCCGACTGACGGAGATGGAGAAACAGATTCCTCGCGGCCTGAGGGCCGCTCGGAATGACAACTGTCGTGGGGTTCAATTGCAGAGTCAACAAGGGAAACTTAGGAGCCAAGAAGGAAAATGAGCACTCAAGCACTTCCTGAGACGCATCCCGCCGACCGCGCAGCCACGAAATACGTTTACTTCTTCGGCGGCGGCAGGGCCGACGGCAACGGCAAAATGAAGGACGAGCTTGGCGGCAAGGGCGCTGGCCTGGCCGAGATGACCAACGCCGGGCTGCCCGTGCCTCCGGGCTTTACCATTCAGACCGATGCCTGCCGCGAGTACATGCGCAAGGGCACAGTGTTGCCCGAGGTCGACCGCGAGATGCACGACGCCCTCGCGCGCCTTGAACAGCTCCAGGGACAGAAGCTGGGCACGGGCGCGAACCCGCTGCTGGTGAGCGTCCGTTCGGGGGCGAAGTTCTCCATGCCCGGCATGATGGACACCATCCTTAACCTTGGCCTTAACGACCAGAGCGTCGAGGCGCTGGCCAAGCGCTCGAACAACCCGCGCTTTGCGGCTGACTCCTACCGCCGGCTGATCCAAATGTTCGGCAACGTCGTGCTCGACATTCCCAAGCACGCCTTCGACGAAGTCTTCGACGCCAAGAAGAAACAGCGCCGGACAAAGCTCGACACCGACCTCGACGCCAAGGCCCTGCGCGAGATTATTGACACCTACAAGAAGGTGGTGCAGAAGCACGCCAAACGCGATTTCCCGCAAGACCCGCAGGAGCAGCTGCTGCTGGCGCGCGATGCGGTGTTCCGCTCCTGGAACAACGTGCGCGCCCAGACCTACCGCCGCATCAACAACATCGCCGACGATCTGGGCACGGCCGTCAACGTGCAGGCCATGGTGTTCGGCAACCTGGGCGATACCTCGGGCACCGGCGTGGGCTTCACCCGTAATCCCGCCACCGGCGCGAAAGAATTCTTCGGCGAGCTGCTGATGAACGCCCAGGGCGAGGACGTGGTGGCCGGCATCCGCACGCCGGTACACATCTCCGAGCTCCAGAAATCGATGCCCGAGGTTTACAACCAGCTCCGCGAAATCACCACGCGCCTCGAGCGCCACTACCGCGACCTGCAGGACTTCGAGTTCACCATCCAGGAAGGCAGCCTCTACATGCTGCAGACGCGCAACGGCAAGCGCACCGGCCTGGCCGCCGTGCGCATCGCGCTCGACATGGTGGAGGAAGACCTCATTAGCAAAGAGGAAGCCATCTTCCGCGTGGATCCCAACCAGCTTTACGACTTCCTGGTTCCGCGGCTCGACGAAAAAAAGGGCAAGGTCGAGGTGCTGACCACGGGGCTGCCGGCATCCCCGGGCGCCGCCGTCGGGCAGATCGTGTTCACCGCCGACGAAGCCGTCGTCAAGGCCGGCCACGGCAAGAAGCATCCTGTCATCCTGGTGCGGTCGGAGACCACGCCGGAGGACATCCACGGCATGGAGGTGGCCGTCGGTATTCTGACTTCGCGCGGCGGCATGACCAGCCACGCCGCTGTGGTCACGCGCGGTATGGGCAAGTGCTGCGTCGCCGGCGCCGGCGAGATCGAAGTGGACGAGAAGGCGCGCGAAATGCGTGTAAAGGGCATCGTGCTGCGCGAAGGCGACTGGCTCTCCCTCGACGGCACCACCGGGCGCGTCCTCAAGGGCAAGCTGGACACTCTGGAAGCCTCACCCGACGATCCCATGCTGCAGAAACTGATGTCGTGGTCCGAGCCCTTCCGTCGCCTGCGCGTGCGCGCCAATGCCGACATCCCCCGCGACGCCATCAAGGCCCGTTCCTTCGGCGCCGAAGGCATCGGGCTGTGCCGCACCGAACACATGTTCTTCGAGAGCGACCGCATCAAGCACATGCGAGCCATGATCCTGGCGTCCAGCGAGAAGGAACGCCGGCGCGCCCTCAATCGCCTCCTACCCATGCAGCGAGCCGATTTCATCGGCGTCTTCCGCGCCATGGATGGTTTCCCCGTCACCATCCGCCTGCTCGACCCGCCGCTGCATGAGTTCCTGCCGCGGCGTGAGGAACTGATGGTCGAGATCGCGAAACTGGAAATCACCAAGCCACGCTCCCCGAAGCTTAAGGGCCTGCGCAGCGTGCTGCGGCGCGTGGAAGAACTTCACGAGTTCAATCCCATGCTCGGACACCGCGGCTGCCGCCTGGGGATCAGCTATCCCGAGATTTCCGCCATGCAGGCGCGCGCCATCTTTGAGGCGGCCGTGACTGTCTCGAAAGACGGAGTCAAGGTCTTTCCTGAAGTCATGATTCCGCTGGTGGGCACGCTGAAGGAGATGGCGCACCAGAAGGCCATCATCCGCCGCGTGGCCGAGGAAGTCTTCGCCGAAAAGGAACGCCGCGTGGACTACATGATCGGCACCATGATCGAGCTGCCGCGCGCCGCGCTGGTGGCCGATGAGATCGCCAAAGAGGCCGAGTTCTTCTCCTTCGGCACCAATGACCTCACGCAGACCACCTACGGCTTTTCCCGCGACGACATCAACAAGTTCCTGCCGTCCTACATCGCCGAGGGCATCCTGAAGCAGGACCCGTTCGCTGCGCTCGACCAGGAAGGCGTCGGCCAGCTTGTCCGCATCGCCACCGAGCGGGGCCGCAAGACCAGCGCCAAGCTCAAGGTGGGCATTTGCGGCGAGCACGGCGGAGACCCATCGTCCGTGGAGTTTTTCCACCACGCCGGGCTGGACTACGTTTCCTGCTCTCCCTACCGCGTCCTCACGGCACGGTTGGCCGCAGCGCAGGCGGCCGCGTCGGACAAGCTGAAGATCGAAGCGGGTAGGACCAGGTAGTTTCCGCCGAACAGGGAATGGTTGCCCTCAGGGTCCGGCCGGGTTGAGCGCGGCCAGCCCCTCCAGCCTGGCAGCTTCCAGGAGTTGCGCATCCGCGCACACGAAGACCGGCTGCTCCTTGCCGAAACTGTCCCTTAGAACCAGGCAGCCCGCGAGCTGAACCGCGTCGTAGGCCCGCAAGGCATACTGATCGAGCAGCGCTGAGGCCCGGCCCAAGACCGGATCACTCACCGGCTGGCTGAGAAAGCGATTCTGGGCATGCTGCTCGAACAAGTCGAGCAGACGATCCGCCAGCGCCTGACTCAGGTCCCCTTCCCGCTCTCGCCGCCGCACCGCCGAGCGAAACTCCACTCGCGTCATCGCCAGCAGAGCCAGCCGATGGCCCGCGGCTCGGTCGGTGAGCCGGAGCATGACCTGCGTGCCCGGCTCGCGCACGTACAGTTTCACCAGCGCGCTGGTCTCCAGGTAGTAAAGTCCCAATGCCTAGCGCCTCTCACGCAAGACCGTCTCTGAGAGGTTTTCGCCGGGAATCTTCACCGGGGCGAAATCCGCCGCCGGCGCCTCTTGACCTCCCAGCGCGGCCTTGGTTTCCGGCGAAGCGCGGTTGAGCCGTATGGCGGTCACCGGGAATTCAGGGGATCTCGGGTTGGGCACCTTGCTGGTGACAATTACTCCCTCCTGGATCGCATCGTGCAGAGCCTGCTGGCGAGAGGATTCGCTCACCGCCCAACTGTACCCTGCGCGCGGCAGGTAGGCGTCGCGAAACCATTTCAGGGAAACGAAACCAAAGCCGGGCTGGGATTCAGCCCGATGCAGCGCCTGGATCAGGTCG
>JBOGLL010000374.1:0-11206 GCA_050746065.1 Terriglobales bacterium
CCCAATGCGTTCTCCTCCGAAAACGGTTGCGCAACGCGCGCCCGCAAGCCACAATACAACTTCACGCCGCCATGGGCACTTCACCCTCAGTCACCACCTCGTCCCTCAAGCCGCCCTCGCGGGCGGCCCTGATCAACCTCGACCCTTCCACCAACGAGGTCCTGCGGGAGAGCTTTGGACAGCACCGCATCACTGGCATCCCGGTGATGGGAGTGGTGGAGCCACGGCTGGCGCGCGAAAAGTTCCAGGCCTTCGTCGTCCCGCTCAATGAGCGTGCCGGGGCGCTGCTGGAAGTGATCCGCAGTTCGGCCGACAATAAGCGAGCCGTGGTCTACGGCGTCGCCTCCCGCACCGAAGACGCACTGCCCTTCACGCGCCACGGCATCAACGCGCTGTTCCCTATTCCGGTTGACCGCGAAACCGCCGGCAAGATCATCCAGTCCACGCAGGCGCTGGTGAACGGCGAGATGCGCCTCTACGTGCGCCTGCCTCTAGTCACCGCGGTCCGCCTGGAAATCGATAACGCCCGTCACACCGCCAGCACTCGCGAACTCTCCGCCGGCGGCCTGGCCATTCACACTCCGCTCAAGCTGGCCATTCCGCAGAACGTGGGGCTCAGCTTTGCCCTGCCCGGCGTTCCTGAAGTCAACCTGCGCGCCGTGGTCTCCTGGGTCAATGAACCCGAAAGCCTGGTCGGTGTCCGCTTCGCTCCTTCCGAGGCCCGCCAGCGCGTGAAGAAGTGGGTGGAAGACTACCTGGGCATCGTCTCCAAGTAGCATTCCAGCCGGTCTGCCACCCCTTGGCAGCCCCCTCTCCCCGGCAGACGGCATTCTGCCCCTGCGCGTTTGCGCTCCTCCGGCCGGCAAAGCGACAATTAGCAAGGTTGTCCTTCCTCCGCCAATCCGCAGTCGCCTGGCTCTGCCTGCTTTCGCTGCCGCCGCTTCGAGCTGAGGAGCCGCGCAAACTTCAATACGACATCCGCCCCGGCGACCATCTCATTTACCGCCAGACGCTGGAACGCGAGGTCTCCGGCACGCAGCTTGATTCCTCCAGCCGCCACACGTGGACCACTCACCTGACGGTCGTGGATGTGAACTCCAATGCCTTCATAGTCGGCATGCAGCGCAATCGCACTTCCTTCGACCTGTTGCGCTTCCGGTTGAACGGACAGGACCGCCTCAAGCAAACCCGCAAGGAAACTCTGGAACGCCTCAGTCAGCTCCCACCGTACGCCGAAGCTAATCGTTTTGACCCTCGCGGCTGGCTGCAGATGTATCCGCAAGTAGTGCGCGAATCGGGCACCAAAGTCCTGTTCGACTTGCGCGAGATCCTACCGCTCCCCGCCTCCGGCTCGGTCCGTTTGGGTGACAAGTGGGAGGTCGCTGGCTTGATTCCCACGTCGTTCACAGCGGCCGCCTGGGAGGAGATAGACAACGAGAGTTGCCTGCGCGTCGATGGCACGTCCTCTGCCGCCCCCGAACTCAATCTGCACTATTGGTTTTGTGCGGACAGCGGGTTGCTGAAAAAGATGGAGGTCGTGGTCGCCTACCCCGCAATGTCCGGTGGCACCACGCGCGAGAAGCTGGTGCTGGAACTTGCGGAGCGCCGCCGCAGCGAGGCACCGGCTTCGTGGTTGAACGATCCCGAAGCTCGCCACGGCATGCTGGCTGCGCTGCTGGTTTCCGACACGCTGCCCATCGCCACCGCCGACCTCTATGCCGCCCTGGAGCAGCCTGATGCCGACGTGCAGCGCCGCATCCTGGGACTTGCGTATCGTCGCCGGCTTCCTCCGCCCGGCATCGAGCGTCTGACGGCGCTGTTTGCGAGTACCAGTCTGCGCGTTCGTGCGCTCGCCGTGCGTATGCTCGAGCAACACGGCAAGGAAGCGGCGAGACCGCTGATCGCCCGCGCGCTTGCCGATTCCGACGAATTCGTTCGTCGCGCTGCCTTCAGGTTCATCGAGACGCGGCTGCCCGCGCGCGATGTTCTGGCGGCGCGCACGGCCGAGCAGGCGCTGGCGCGCTGGGAACAGCTCACCGACTCTCCCGTCCTCGAGGCCGAAGCACGCAGCGCTTCCGCGCCCGGCGGAGGACCTTCCGCAGCCGAGCCTTCCACCTGCAACGACACCGCCCTCTGGTCGGAAACCGTGCGCCGCCAGCGCTCCACCTGGCAGCCCGTGGGAACGACTCCTCAGGTGCTGGATGTCGAAGGCTTTCGCGGATGGCCTTACTTGGTCCGCGTGCCTGAGGACTACCGCGGTGATGAACCCTTCCCGTTGCTCATCTATCTTTCCGGAAACTCCGGTCCCGCGATCGAGGGCGCGCTGCTGGCGAACGAAGGCGTGGCGGACACCAGCTATATCGTCGTGTATCCGCACGCCAACGGGTTCTGGTGGCACTCGAAACCCACGGCCATGGTCAGCGCGTTGCTCGACGATGTGCTGCGACGTTTCAATGTGGACACCCGCCGCATCTACCTCACCGGTCTGAGCAACGGCGGCACCGGTGCACTCTACTATGCAACTCTCTGGCCGCACCGCTTCGCCGCAGCCGTCTCCGCCATGGGCGCCGGCCTCCTGGTCCCGGAACTGGAGCCCGACAGCGAACCGCTTCCCCGCAACAGCGACCATCTTCCGTTGCTCTTCCTGCACGGCGCTGAGGACCCGGTGATCAGCGCCGACGCCACCCGCGAAACTGTAGAACGGATGAGTTCGCGTCCCGCTCCGCTCGAAAGCCATATTTTTCCCGAGCGCGGGCACGAGATCATAATCGGTCGCGGCGACGACGGCATGACCCTCGACTTCTTCCGCTTCGAGCGCAACCCCTTCCCGCGCGCCCTCAACTACCAGGCGCGCACTCTGCGCGCCCCGCGCCTCTACTGGGTGGAAATGCTGGAGAAGGAACCCGGCCTGGCCGAAGTAAAGGCCGAAATCGAGAAGAACAACGTGATTCGCCTCAATACGCGCCGTGTGCGCCGCCTGCGCCTGCTGCTGCGTCCTGAGATGTTCCCCACGCCCGGCCCGGTACGCGTCCTGCTCAACGGGAAAGAAGTATTCTCGGGAGAGCTGCCCGGCGGCTGCACCATCCTGGAACGCTCCCTTCAGCAAACCCTCGACCCACTGCTCGCCTGGTCGTCAGAACTGATCTTCGAAGTTCCGAATTAGCTCTTAGCTCTTAGCTCTTAGTTCTTTGCCCTTAGCTCTTGACAACTCCCTGGACGTGATTTCAAGAGTCGCCTTCGGAAGGGCACGGCTTCAGCCGTGCCGCCCGAAGCAGCTCAACCCTGGGCTTTAGCCCCTGAGGGAAACGCCTGGGGATCCTTCCTGCACTCTGCACTCTGCACTCTGTACTCTGCACTCTGTACTCGTACTCGCAACTCGCTACTCGGTACTCGCAACTCGCTTCGCGCTATGCCCGATCGCCGTAAGAAAGACAGCGCTCTTGCCATCCGCATGTGGCGAAAAGAAGCGGACTACATCGTCGTCATAGAACGTCAGTCCCGACGCTCCCAGCCGCAGCGCGTACGCCGCCAGATAGAGCTTCCCGCCCAGGATTCCGGACTCCAGTTGCGCCGCCCGGTAGCCGCGGTTTCCCAAACGCTCGAGGATGCGCTTCAGGTCCGCCAGGAAAAACAAGGCGACGCTGGCATCTCCCGGAAGATCCTGCTCCAATCCGAGAAAGTGCGCTTCCCGCCGGAAGTCGCCCTCCTTCAGGAGCTCCACGCTACTGTGCGCGCGATCGAAGAAGTAAGCGCCCGGCTTCAGGCCGTCCACCGCATGCACGATCAGGTAGAGGTCGTTGAGCTGCTCTCCCGGCGATATAAAATCTGCATTCACGCCGCGCGTGGCGACATCCAGCATGGTCGAGAGTTGGGGCAGGGTGATCGACTTGCGCGCAAACTGCCGCGTGGATCCACGTCTCAGAATCACCCTTTCGATGGGATCGCGCGGAAGGTCCTCTTCGCTCAACGGTTGAAGAGGGATGGGCGCGCTGGGCGCAGATGCCGTGGGCCGCTGCGAACTGCTCCGCCACACTGCCACTTCCTCGGGCGTCCGTAACGACGACGCAGCATGCATCTCGCGCATTTCCGGATAGTCCACTTCACGGCGTGACACCGGCAACACTTCCACTTCGAGCGGCGGCGGCTCTCCCGGGGCCGCGAGTGCAGGCTCTATTCCTCGGCCCACCGCCACCATGGAGAACGCTACTTCCCGCTGTGTATCCAGAGCGAGCAAGCGGTTCACGTCGTCATCCACGAATCCCAGGACAACACGCGACGCAAGGCCCTGCGCCGACGACATGGCCAGCAGGTTGGCGAGCAGTGTACCGTTGTCCCAGCCGAAATGACGATAGGTCCGCGCCTGGTACTTCCATGCGTTGCGCCAATAGGTGCCACTGCACACGATGGTCGCCGGAGCCTGTGCGACGGCGGGTTCATTGCCGGCAGCACGAGCCAGCCATCCCCGCCAGTCGCCGTCACGCAGTTTGCGCACCGCGAAGTCTGCTGGCCCGAAGTGATAGACGCCCGCCTCCAGGTCCGGCAGGTCTTCACACACCACATACAGCTCGATCTCATACAGCGCACCTGTGCAGGCGGCAGCGCGAAAATAGAGTTCCCCGCCCGGATACTTTCGCTGCCGTGTGATGCCCGCCGAAAAATACAGCAGTAGTGAGAGGGCCTTGAGATCCAGGACCGCGCTCCCCGCGACCGCCGATCCGGCAATCGCCGAGAGCGCGGCCACACCGGTTTGCGGCGCCTCGCGCGGCAAGGGGATGGGCGCGAGCTCGGGGTAAATCTTGAAGGGAAGAGGCTGGTTCGCCCAGTCGAGAAAATGCGCGTTGCTGCGGACGCTCCACTGCGAGTGCTTGGTGTTGTTGTGATACTTCCAGGCTGCATCCAGCTCGCGGTTGGTCACCCGGTCATCTTAACGGTAGCGCCCGCTGTTGCGCTTCTCGCGCGCCAGTTCTTCGAGGAACGTCTCGTCGCTGGTGCGCTGCGCGCGTTCGATGCCTAGTTTGCGCCCCACCTGCTCGGCAATCTGCGATGCCGCCTGCCGGCGGACGTCAATGGCCAGGTCATAGCGGCGCTGCAGGAAGGTTTCGATGAGGTGCAGTTCATTCAGTCCCAGCCGCGCCGCGTCGTAGAGTGGGGCCGCGGCCGTGGAACCCGTTTCCCATCCCGGCTTCACGTCGGCCAGCGGTTTCTCGTGGACCACTACCGTTCCCGCCACGTAGTCGCCCAGACGCTTATTCTGCGGGCTGAAAAAGACGCTCACGATCCCCACCGCATACACCGCAGGCAACTGGTCTACGGCGCGCAGCAGGTTGCGGCTGATGGCTTCATACACTGTGATCGGGCGCCCGGTTTCCTTGATCACCCGCAACTGGAAGTAGCGCTTGCCTGGGGTTTGCCCGTTCCAGATCGCTTCGAAGAACGCGAAGTAACCGTAGTAGAGGCAGAAGAAAAGCAGCAGCAGGATGGCGGCGGTCCAAGTCCACGCATCCGGCCAGAGGGAAACCGTGCCGGTAAGCAACAGAGCGGCCAGGATGAAGAACACGAAGAAGACGACGAACTGTATCAGTGTGTCGAAAAACAGGGCCAGGAAGCGGCTGCCGATTCCCGCCAGCGGAAACTCCAGCGGGATCTGTTCCGGCGTATCAATGCTAAGCTGTTCCTGCTCGGTCACCGATGATTTCCTCGCACTGGCTGGAAAAGCGCAAACCGCACTGGCAACGGCTGGAGTCGCTGCTGGAGCAAGTAGGCGCGGGCGGTGTCTCTGCCCTGCCCCACCGCGAACTGCAGGAACTCGGCCTGCTCTACCGCCAGACGGCGGCCGACCTCTCCGCCGTCCGCGAGGACCCGGCCAGCCGCAACCTCGCCGCCTATCTCAACCAGTTGATGGGGCGCGCGCACAATATTATCTATGCCGGCAACCCCGCTTCGCCGGGTGGCGTCTTCCATTTTTACACCCGCGCCTATCCCCGCATCTTCCGCGAGACCTTCTCCTACACGCTCACGGCTTTCGCGCTGTTCCTGGCCGCGGCCCTGGCTGGAGTGTTCCTCTGCCTGCACGACTCCAGCTTCCCGCAGTATCTGCTCGGCGCCCACATGATGGACACCATCGAGCGCCGCGAGATGTGGACGCATTCCATCGTCAGTATCAAGCCCCTGGCTTCCAGCGCCATCATGACCAACAACCTGGCGGTGAGCTTCGCCGCGTTCGCCTTCGGCGTCACCGGCCTGGGAACCATCTACATGATGCTCTTCAACGGCCTGCTGATGGGAGTGATTTCCACGGCTTGCTGGCAATCCGGCATGAGCGTTCCCTTGTGGAGCTTCGTCGCGCCTCACGGCGTGCTCGAGCTGCCCGCCATCTTCATCGCCGGCGGAGGAGGCCTGCTGCTCACCCGCGGCCTGCTCTTCCCCGGCCTTCTGCCCCGCGCGGACTCACTGCGCATCGCCGGCGGACAGGGCGTTCGCCTGATGCTGGGCGCCGTCCCGCTGCTCGTGGTCGCCGGTGTCATCGAAGGTTTCGTTTCTCCCTCCAACCTCCCCGTTCCCTTGAAGTTCATGCTGGCCGGCGCCCTGGGAACCATGCTGGCGGCGTATTTGGCGTGGGGAGGCAGAGGAGATTGACGATTGATTCATTGAATCATTGACGATTGGCCTACGTTTTCAATCTTCAATGATCCAATGAATCGTTGTCAATCTATAGCAAGCTCCTCTCCTTCACCTCCAGATAATGGTTCACCAGCGCCGTCGAGAGTTTCCCCGGCTCCATCTCATGCGCCAGGGCGCCATGCTGGCGGAGCTGGCGCAGCAGCAGTTCGCGGCGCTGCATCATTTCCTGCGCGGCCACGTGCTGGTACATTCCGGTTACGTCGGTGGGCTCTCTGGCGGAAAGCTGCGTGAGTTCCGGATTGCCGATCACGCAGAACAGCACCAGGTGGCGCGGCATGAGCTGATAGGCGCCCTGGATGACGTCGGGCGTCATGGCCGTTTCCGCGAGGTCCGTGATCCACACCACCAGGCTGCGGCGCTTCTGCGCCTGGACCAACGCGAACGCCGCGCCCAGGTGGTCGGCCTCATAAGCTTCGCTGCGAACCACTGCTAATTGTTCCACCAGAGCGCGCAGATGCGCGCTGCCACGCGCCGCGGGGACGCGCTGCCGCGCGTTACGCCCGTAGGCCAGCAGTCCGACCCGGTCACCGGAATAGAGCGCCACCTGCGCCAGGCTCAGCGCGGCATTGACGGCGTAATCCAGCTTGGTCAGCCCGGCCACGCGTGCGCGCAGCAGCCGTCCGGCGTCCACTACGATCCATACCGCCTGGCTGCGCTCCACCTGATAGACCTTGGTGATCAGCTTGCCGCGGCGCGCGGCTGCCGTCCAGCAGACATCACGCTTGTCGTCGCCGGGGACGTACTCGCGCAGGCTTTCGAATTCGCGGCCCAGACCGCGATAGCGTGTGAGTCGCTTTTCCAACTCAATCTGCCGGCTGCGCAGCAGGTAAATCGTGTGACGCTTGGCTTCATCGAGATCGGGATAGACGCGTACCGTTTGCGCGAGGCCGGCGCGCGCCCAGCGTTCCGCCAGCCGCAGCCCGCTCTGATATCGCAGATGGACGCTGCCCAGGCGCGCGTCGCCGCGCTCCCCCGGCGCGATCTTGTAAGCAGCGCGGCCCTCGCCGCCCGCTGGAGAAAAAAGTTCGAGGGTCGCGGGCTCGCGCCGCAACGCCACAGGAACATCGTCCACGCCGTTGACGTGGACTGCCACGCGCCCGCGATTGCGCACCTCGATCTCGACTTCGCTCGTGACCGCCAGCGCCACCGGGCTCTTCCACAGCCGCGCGATTTCCAGTTCCTCCGGGCGAGGCAACCGCTTCCAGTCCCAAACCCACGCCGCGATCACCAGCAAGTCCCACAGCACCATGCCGTAGACGAAGCGCGCATCCCACGCGCCCGGCCCGATCCACACCAGTCCCACCACCCGCAGCACGAAGAAGCGCGGCCCAAATCCTCCCGGCCAGCGACCTGCAGCCTGGGCCATGGCAGACGCGTTGCGCGGAACCAGCGGCCCCATCGTGCCTGTCGTCTGCTGGGGTGATGATTCCATTCTCCCTGTCGCTCCTTCTCCACCCTTCAGCACGTCATCCTGAGCCCGCGAAGCGGGCGAAGGACCTTACGTTCGCATCACGCCTCGACCGCCGTCCAAAGGATCACAACAATCGTCAATCATCAATCTCCCTGCGTCTCTGCGTCTCTGCGTTGAACCCTACTTCGGCACCTCGACTCCTGCGATCACCTGCGTCAGCACGTGATCGGTGGTCAGGCCTTCGAGGTCAGCCTCGGGCTTCAGCAGGAGGCGATGCCGCAGCACCGAAGGCACGGCTGCTTTAACGTCGTCCGGGATCAGGTAGTCGCGGCCGTCCATAGCGGCGAGGGCCTTGGCCACCTGCATCAGGCAGACGGTGGCCCGCGGGCTCGCACCCAGGCTCAGCGAAGGCCAGTCGCGCGTGCGGCGTGCGATCTGCGTGATGTAGCGGAACAGAGCCGGCTCCACCTTCACCGCTGCTACCTCCGTGCGCGCCGCCTGGAGCAAGGCATTTTCCACGGCCGCGAGCCCCATGCGGTCCAGGTCGTGTGGGTCAAACCCCTGCTGATAATGGTTGAGGATGGCCTGCTCCTGCTCGACGGTGGGATAGCTCACCACGATCTTCATCAGGAAGCGGTCTAGCTGCGCCTCCGGCAGCGGATACGTCCCTTCAAATTCCACCGGGTTCTGTGTGGCGAACACAGTGAAGTTCGACGACAGCCCATGACGCACACCGTCGATCGTTACCTGCCGTTCTTCCATGGCTTCGAGCAGCGCAGCCTGGGTCCGCGGAGGCGTGCGGTTCACTTCGTCCACCAGCAGCAGGTCGGTGAACACGGGGCCCTTGTGCAGCGCGAATGCGCTGGTGGCCACGTTGAACACGTTGGCCCCGATGATATCCGCCGGCATCAGGTCGGCGGTACATTGCACACGCTGGAAGCCGAGGTCGAGGATGCGCGCCAGCGTCTTCACCGCCAGTGTCTTGGCCAACCCGGGAAAACCTTCCACCAGCGCGTGCCCGCCGGTCAGCACCACCACCAGCAACTGATCGAGCGCGTGCTCCTGGCCCACGATGGCCTTGGCCAGTTCCGCGCGCGCCCGCGCCACAAAAGTTGCCACCTGTTCGCTCATGGCTCTCCTTGGATTCGCTGTATCAAGTCGACGGCCCGTCATCCTGAGCCCGCCGCAGGCGGGCGAAGGACCTTACGCGCCCTCTTCCTTCAACGTGCCGCTCACAGGATCACGCCTTTCAATCGTCGGTCGGCAATCATCAATTCTTCCGCCTTCCCGCCAATTCCATTTCCGCAGCATGCTGATGGAACTGCTGCACCAGTGCCAATGCCTGCGGGTCGGTAAGGTCAAGGTCTCGCTCCGCCGTTCGCGCACCCTCCAGCGTCTGGTGCAGTTCGCGCTCCTCCGCGCCCAGTCTCTCGTGTGCGCTCCGCGCCAGCTCCGCGGCGGGGGTATCGGGCGGCAATCCCAGACGCTTTCCCAGCAAGTAGCGGAAGCGCTGGTGGGCGATCTCGACCGCTGCCGGTGCCGCATGCGCGCGCGCATAGAGTCCCCCCAGGGTTTCCACGAACTCCAGCGGTGAAAGCCGCGATTCCGCTGCTGGCGTCCTCAGCGGCCCACTGCGCCGCGAAAACGTGATTACCACCGCCACAGCCAGCAGCCCGAGTTGCGCCACCGACCATGCCAGCGATGTCACGCCGAAGTACGACCACAAGGAGCGCCGCCGTCCGTGGTAGTACTCGTCCCAGAGGATCTGCTGCTCCCCGGGCGCGCCTGCCAGGTTGAGCAGCAATTCGAGATTTCCCTTCTCCATCAGACCGGCGTTCGAGAGCACGGACGAACTCGCCCACCAGATCACCTGGCCTTCACCCACGCGATAGGTCACCATCACCACGTCCTGGTCGCGCCGGTAGAGTGGCAAATGCGCGCGATACTTCGCTCCCCAGCGCGCCAGCAACGTATGCCGGATCTCCGGGACGCCGCGCGTCAGCGGGCTGGGCAGCGCCGCGATAAACACCTTGGGCTCCAGGTCCACGTCTCCGAATCTTTGGAATGTTTGAAGGTCGTATTCGGGAACAAAGGCGCCGGTCATGAAGCCGCTCACCAGCACTCGCCCGCCTTTGGTTAGGAAGTCGCGCACCGCTTGCTGCTCCGCGATGGACGGCGGGATCATCGGATCCACCAGGATCAACAGCTTTCCTTTCGGCTCTGACGGAAGTTCGAGCGCCGGACTCTCCCAGCGCTCCACCTTATAGCCGGATTCCTTCAGCAGCAGGAATGCCGCCTTGCCGCCACCCGACGCCGCCGAATACGTGGACGGATAGCCCGGCGCCTGCTCTTCCTGCGGCGACGCCAGCAGCGTCGCCAGCAGCATGAGCACAAGTACGACGCCGACCACCATCAGGACCTTGCGGTCGCCGGACTCGATTTTCACCGGCATCCCAGTTCCTCCAGTTGCGCACGGGCCTGCTCGTAGTCCGCGGCTGTGGCCGTTTGGTACCCGTACCAGATCACTTCAAACCGGCGGGTCAGATCAGCCACCAGCGGACGCTGCGCGAACGTTTGCGGCACCCGCCGCAAGTGCTCGCGCGGCGTGCGCGTGCGGTCCGGCTTCACCACTCCTGCCTCTTCCACCCGGCTGATGGCAGCCCAGTACGCGCAGTGCATGGCTTCGCGATAATCACCGCGCGCCGCCGCCGCGCGTGCGTCCGCCATCCATTGCGCCGAACTCCGCGCGGGAACCGCGGCGGCTTCCAGATGCACTGGAGCCTCCCGCGCTGCGGCCGATTCCAACGCCCGCTTCAGCCACAGCACCAGAACGATGAGGGCCAGCGCGATCACCACCCATACCAGCAACTCCCCGGCTCCGGGCACGCGGGGCACGCTGCCGAACACCTTCTCCAGCAGGCGGATAAGCCACAGCGTCACCTGATCGCGCAGCCGGTCGAACCAGTTGGGCGGGCGCACCGCGCGGAACTCCCGCCGGCTGAGGATCTCGTTCAGCTTGGTCTGCGCATCCGGCAGCGGCGCTGCAGCCGACTCCAGCGCTCGCGCCTCGTCCCGCATGTGCGCCAGCCGCTGCTGGATGTCTGCCGCGATGGC
>JBOGLL010000375.1:0-9664 GCA_050746065.1 Terriglobales bacterium
CACCTACAGCATGCGCTCCAAGGAACATGCGCACGATTATCGCTATTTCCCCGAGCCCGATCTGCTTCCCCTGGTCGTAGACGCGAAATGGCAGGAGGAAATCCGGCGCACCCTGCCCGAGCTTCCCGACGCGCGCCGCCACCGCCTGGTGGCCGAGTACGGCATCACCGAGTACGACGCCCAGGTGCTCACCGTTACCCAGTCGCTGGCCGACCAGTTCGAGGCCGCGGCCCGCGCTGCCAAGAATCCCAAGCGCGTCGCTAACCTGGTGCAGAGCGAACTGATGGGCCGATTGAAAGCGAAGGGCCTCTCCATCGAGCAGTCGCCCATTTCCATGCATGGAGTCGCGCTCTCGGCGGATCTGGTTGAGTCGGGCGCCATCTCCGGCAAGATCCTGAAGGACCTTTACGACCTTGCCTTCGAGCGCAGCCAGGATTTCCCTGCCGTCTACGCGAGCGAGAAGCCGCAGCAGATCAGCGACGCCGCCACCCTGGGCGCGGTGATCGACGAAGTGATTGCGGAAAATCCCAAACAGGTCGAGCAGTACCGCAGCGGCAAGAAGACCGTGCTCGGCTTCCTGGTGGGCGAGGCGATGAAGAAAACCCAGGGCAAGGCCAATCCCGCTCTGCTCAACGAGCTGCTGGCCAGGAAACTAGAGTGACGTGGGTTCTTGACCTGAGTATGTAGCGGACGTATGCTCGCAACAATGGACTACAGCAAGCACATCACGATGGAGCCGGGAAAACGCGGAGGCAAACCCTGTATCCGTGGACTGCGTATCACGGTCTCTGATGTGCTGGATTATCTTGCCGGAGGAATGACGGAAGACGAGGTCCTCCGGGATTTCCCTGACCTGACGCGAGAAGACATCAAAGCGGTCTTGGCCTTTGCCGCCGATCGCGAGCGAAAACTGGTTTCACGTCCGGGGTGAAACTCCTCTTTCCTGCGTGGTCATCCACCGAAAGTGATCTGGGTGAGTCTGGGTAACTGCACAACACAATGAGGAAGCCGCTTTTCTCATCCTTTGAGTTTGCAAGGCTCTGTTGACATCCTCTTGCGAGTAGAGGAGTCCGGGATCGGGAAAACAGACAAGAAAAGCAGATCCCTCGCTCACGCCTCCTTCTCCCGCAAAGCGGGATCAGTCGGCGTGGCTCGGGATGACAAGGTTTGGGGGAAGCTTTATAGGGCGCGGTCGCTGCGCGAGTCGAGCTTCCTCCGCGACTCTTGCCTAAAGGCCAGAGCTACCAAGGCCCGACCTATCGAACCGCGCCCTTTCAAAAAACTATCTATGAAACACGCTGTAAGCATGCCATTGGGAAATTGGACTGGTAAAGAATAGGAATCGCGAGGATATCCTCGCACGTCTCATCTTTTGTTGTTTGAGCTTCGTCCATGAGTCCGTCTGAACGCCAGCACCGGTTCCGCGTCATCCTCGCCTTCGGGCTGGTGTACGTGTTGTGGGGCTCCACCTACCTCGGCATTCGGATCGCCATTGACGACATCCCTCCCGCCACGCTGGCCGGCGTGCGTTTTCTCATCGCCGGCGTGGTGATGCTGGCCGTCTGTGCTGCTACGGGCCGGCGCATCGCCCTCACCCGCCGCGACTTCCTGCGCGTGGGCTCGGTGGGCGTGCTGCTGCTCACCGGTGGCAACGTGCTGGTCTGCTGGTCGGAGCAATATGTTGCCTCAGGCCTGGCGGCGCTGATCGTCGCCTTCGTGCCTATCTGGGTGGTGGTGATCGAGGCGCTCATCCTGCGTCACGAGCGGTTGTCCGGGCGCGGGCTCTTTGGTCTTGGTCTTGGAATCGGCGGACTGCTGGTCCTGCTTTGGCCGCGGCTGCAGGCCGGCACGCTGGGCGGACGCATGGAGCTGATCGGCGCGCTCGCCCTGGTGCTCGCCTCGCTGAGCTGGGCCACGGGATCGGTATCTTCGCGCCGCTGGAAACTGGAAGTGGACGTCTTCGTTTCCACCGCCTGGCAGATGGTGATCGCCGGAGTCGTGGACCTGGCGCTGGGATTCGCACTGGGCGAGACCGGACGTATCCAGTGGACCATCAAGGGAATCGGCGCCACCGCATACCTGATCGTGGCCGGCTCCTGGGTGGGACACACGGCGTACATCTGGCTGCTCAACCACGTCCCTACGCAGAAAGTCGCAACCTACGCCTACGTGAACCCGGTAGTGGCGGTGTTCCTGGGATGGCTGGTCTTGCAGGAGCGCGTGGACGGTTACATCATCGCCGGCGCTTCCATCATCCTGGCGGCCGTGGCGCTGGTGAACACTTCGGGGATCGTCAAAACTGGACAGGCAGAGCCTGCGCTGGCTGCTGTCCAGCCCGAACCTGCGGCTGCGCTCTCTGGCTGCGAGCCGCTGGCCGATTAGGCCGCGGCCCGTCCTACGCTTCGCCCGCATGGGCGAGCTTTTCTAGCAGCGTCTGGAAACGCGGATTGGAGCGCAGGGAATCCAGGTCGGTATCGTTGGCCAGCCACTCCTTGTGACCGAACCCGAGGCCTACTGCCTTCTCCAGGCAGCGCATCGCTTCTTCCGACTCGCCCAGCAAAGCGTAGTTGCAGCCAACGTTGTAGAGGACACCGGAATCCTCAGGTTCCAGCGCCCGGGCCCGGCGCGTCAAGTCCAGAGCCTTTTCGCGAGCCCCCAGTCCGGCGAATGCGTTTCCGGCAAGGTAGAGCGCCCGCGTATCTTCCGGATGCAACTCTAGATGCTTTTCGACGCGCTGCAAGGATTGGCGCTGAGCAGCCAACGCTTCGGCCGTGCGGCCCAGCCGCCGGTACGCCATGCTTTGCAATGACGGGGCCTGATAGTCGTCGGGGTTGATCTGCGATGCCTGCTCGAACAAGCGGACCGCCTCTTCCATGTTTCCCTGAGCAAATCGTGCGCGTGCGTAAAAGTAGTAGGCCTCGAACAGCTTGGGATTCAGTCGTAAAGCCGCATCGAATTCCTTGACCGCATCGTCGTAGCGTTTGCTGAGCGCGACCGCCATGCCCCGTGAAACGTGCGCTTCCGCCAGGTCGGGATCAAGCTCCAAGGCTTTGCGGCTGGCCGCCTCGGCCTCCTTCAGGTTCGCTTCGCTGGCGTCGTGGTACTGGTAAATGCTGGAGCAACAATCGGCCACGCCGGCATAAGCGCGCGCGTAGCCCGGATCGATCACCGCAGCACGTGCAAACATCTGCCGGGCAAATTCCAAGCCTTTGCGGTTCCACTGGTAGAAGAATTGCCGTCCCCGCAGGTAGTAATCGTAGGCCTGCACGTCGGACGTGGGGGCCTTGACGATGGCCCGCTTTTCTTTCTCGGTCAGCATCACCTGCAGAGCGCGGGCGATGCTCTGGGTGATCTCATCCTGGATGGCGAAGACGTCCTCCAGTTGGCGATCGTAGCGTTCCGCCCAGACGCCGTGTCCGGTGCGGGTCTCCACCAGTTGCGCATTCAGGCGCAGGCGATTGCCGGAACGGCGCAAGCTGCCTTCCAGCACGTAGGCGGCATTGAGTTCCCGGCCGATCTGAGGCGCGGTGGCCTGCTTGTCCCGGTAGGCCAGCACTGCGGAGCGCGAAAACACGCGCAGTCCCTTGATCTTGAGCAGCTCGGTGATCAGGTCCTCGGTGATGCCGTCGCGGAAGTATTCATCTTCCTTGTTGGCGCCGGGGTTCTCGAAGTAGAGCACCGCCAGCGACTTCTCCGTCTCGACCGGCGGGGCGGCGACGTGACGCAGCGCCTCCAGCACCACCGCCATCGAGGGCGGTCGCTGTGCCGGAGACTTCGCCAGGCAGCGCTCCACCAGTTGCTCCCACTCACTGGACACACCCGGAACCAGGCTGCGCAGCGGCGTGGGTTGCGAACGCACGATGGCGTGCAGGGTGTCGATGGAAGTTTCGCCGTGAAACGGCAGCCGTCCCGTCAGGCATTCGTATATCAATACACCGTAGGAAAAAATGTCGCTGCGGGCGTCCACAACCTCGCCGCGGATCTGCTCCGGCGACATATAGGGAGCCGTCCCGCCCGTGCTCCAGCTGTTGGCAGTGCGCGTAACGTAGGTTTCCTCGGGCTCGCCCGGCGCGCGCTCGTGTCCCGTGAGCACGGCCATCCCGAAGTCGAGGATCTTCACCCTGCCCTTGGAGTCCAGCATGATGTTGCCGGGCTTGATGTCGCGGTGCAGCACCCCAGCCTCGTGCGCTTCCCGCAGGCCCTCGGCAATCTGCCGCGCCACTTCCAGCAACTGGACGGAAGGCAGTGGCCCGCGCAGCAGCAGGTCCTTGAGGCTCTGGCCACTTACCAATTCCATGGCGATGAAGGGCGTGCCATCGCTCTCGCCTACTTCGTAAATCGTTGCGATATCGGGATGAGTCAGGCGGGAGGCGGCTTGGGCTTCCATGACTAAGCGTTTGCGCGCCTGAGGGTCGGCAGTCAACTCCACCGGCAGGAACTTCAGGGCTACTTCACGCTGCAGGGTGCTGTCTTCGGCGCGATAAACCACGCCCATGCCCCCCGCGCCCAGTTTGCCGATGATGCGGTAGTGGGAGACGGTCTGTCCAATCATGGAGTTTGGGACTCAGAAGGCGAGCGTGTCATCATAGGCTGCGGGGAGCAGGCAGGTCAAACCGCTCGCAACCGGCGACTTTGGACGGCTGGCGCGTTCCCACGCTTCCCTTCACCGATTCGGGCGATTTCGCGGCATCTCCTAGGGGGGAGACGAGTGGGGCGCGAGCAAGACGCGCCGGCTGGCTCTATCCCACGCAGGACAGCCAGCCGGCGCCAAGGGTCTGGCGCAGCGAACTATTTCAGAGCCACTGCCAGGGTCCCGTGATCGCAAACGTGATTCCGGGAGTTTGAATGTTGACGAAGAGCCACTTGCCGTCCGGGCTGAAATTGGCGCCCGCCCATTCCTGCTGCTTCCAGTTGGTTGCAAAGGTCGCTCCCGACTGAGACCGGATGTAATTGCCCAGCCCCGCGCCGGTGAAGTCCAGGTTGTTGACCGCCAGAATGAAGCTTTCGGCGCCTCCTCGCGGCAACATGAATAAGGCGCTCGGCGTCGTTGGTGGTGGCTCCCGAATTGTCCTCGCAGACTGCAGGCGCGCCAGTTCCAACGCTTCATTCAAATCCTTGCTTTCATTGCGGCTAAGAGTTTCGAACATGCGCGCTTTCTCCTTGGATTTGGAGTGTGGGGATAGACGGGCAGGCGCTGACCCTTGTCTGCGGGCGACTACAGCTTAGAAGAGCGTTGTTGTGGGAGTATTGCCCGGTGACAAAACTTCGATAAATGCTCGGTTAGGGCAATGTGAAGGGGAGGAAAGCCTGTGGAAAAGAAGTGCGGCGACACCCTCTACTGGATGCCTGGCACGCAGCATCCCTGAAAATCCGCGTGGATCCGGGCGAATCCGCGGAGAAAGGCCTACTTCCTCTTCCAGCGCGCCCCGTCCTTGCGGTCTTCTATCACGATGCCGGCTTCGGTCAGTTGTTTGCGGATGGCGTCGGATTTTGCAAAGTCGCGGGCGCGCCGGGCCTGCTCGCGCTCCGCTATCAGCGCCTCTACCTGTTCATCCGTCAACTCGATACTTTCGGAACCCGCTGCACTTTTCAACTTGCCTGCGCTCTGCGCCCATTCGCGCACCTTGTGGATCTTCTCTGCGTCATCGTCCTTCAGCACTGCGAAGATCTCATCGAAACGCTGCAGCGCCGTGAGCAGCGGCGCGACGCTTTGCTGTGCCAGCTTGCCCGAATCGGCGGCGGTGTTGGCCTCGCGCACCAGATTGAAAATCGCCGCCTGGGCCTGGGCGGTGTTCAGATCGTCCTCCAGCCCGGACCGCATGTCCTCAATCGATTTCCGCGCCGCGACCGTCAGGGCGGCGTTCCCTCCCGCAGGAAACTTCTCCGTCTCCAACCGCAGCTTGAAGTTGCGCAGCCGCTCCACCGAGTGCGCCGCTTGCTTCAGGCCGTCGAAGGTGAAATTGAGCTGCTTGTGATAGGGCACCGAGGCCAGCAGATACCGCAACGACGACGGCTTGTGTCCCATGAGCACCAGGTCGCGCAGCGTGTAATAGTTGCCCAGGCTTTTGGACATCTTCTCGCCTTCCACCAGCAGGAATCGGGCATGCAGCCAGAAGCTGGCAAAGGTCTTGCCCGTGCGCGCCTCCGACTGCGCGATTTCGTTCTCGTGATGGGGGAAGATGAGGTCTTCGCCGCCCAGGTGGATGTCGAAGCTTTCTCCCAGATACTTCATGGCCATTACCGAGCACTCGATGTGCCATCCCGGACGCCCCGGCCCGATGCTGGACTGCCACGAGGCCTCGCCTTCCTTGGGCGCCTTCCATAGCGCAAAGTCGCGGGCGTTATCTTTTTCGTAGCGGTCCACGTCCACGCGTGCGCCGTCTTCGATGCCGGCAAAGTCTTTCTTGGACAGCTTGCCGTACTCGGGGAATTTGGCGATGCGGAAGTAATAGGAGCCGTCGTCGGTGCGGTAGGCGAAGCCCTTGCGCTCCAAGTCGGCTATGAACGCCGCCATGTCGTCAATGTGCTCCGTGGCGCGCACCACGATCTCCGGCGACTCGAGATTCAACGTGGCCATGTCTTCCAGGAAGGCCCGCTCGTACTTCTCCGTGTACTGGCGCACGGTGAGCTTGCCCGCGGCCGCGTTCTGGATGATGCGGTCGTCCACGTCGGTGATGTTCATCACGTGCTTCAACTGCATGCCTCTCTGCCTCAGGAAGCGCCGCAGAACGTCCATGAAAACGAAGGTGCGGAAGTTGCCGATGTGCGCGTAGTCGTAGACCGTAGGTCCGCATGCATACATACCCACGCGGCCGGGGGCGAGCGGATGGAAGTCCTCTTCGCGGTCGGTGAGCGTGTTGAGGAAGCGTAGTGCCATGGTCAAAACGAATCCTTGATTCTAGGGGTGGGTCGGAAGAACGGTCAAACCCCGGGACGCAGGAGATGCGGGCATGAAGATGGCGCTACTCGCCGGCCTGGCTCCCGCCCGGGTCATGCAGCCGCCGGTTGGTCACGATGATGTAATGCACGCCAGAAATCACGGTCAGAGCCATCGTGATCCACAGGCAGGCGTCGCGGGTGTAGGAAATCCACGTCGCTGCATGCAATTCGTTCAGCAACACGAAGAACAACGTGACGATTTCGGCCACAGTGTTGGCTTTACCGAAGACACTGGGCCGGAAATCGCGCAAGGTCGTGGTGGCATAGACGATGGCGCTGGTGACCACGATCCCTACGTCGCGGCTGAATACCAGCACCGTGAATTTCCAAGGGATCTTGCCGGTGAAGGAAAGCACCAGGAACAGCGTGCTTAGCAGCAGCTTGTCGGCGATAGGATCGAGGTATTGACCGAGGACGGTTTTCTGTTTGAGAAGGCGGGCCAGCAGGCCGTCCAGGGTGTCGGTGATGCCGGCGACCACGAACAATCCCAGCGCCCAGCCCCATTCGTGGTCGAGGATAGAGATGACGATGAACGGAACAAACAGCAGACGCAGCAGGGTGAGCTGGTTGGGCGCGGTGAGCAGTTGCCGGATCACCGGGCGAGCCAGCTCCGCAGTTCATCTTCAGATAGGTCCAACATGCGCGCCGCGCGGGCTACATCGCCCTCCACCGCTTCCAGCGTAGCCGCGATCAACAGGCGCCGGGCTTCCGCCAGCGTGCTTCCCACGCGGACACCCGGATCGGGCAGCACGCCCAGCGAGGCGGCGATGTCTACGCCCGTCTTCTCCTCGAAACGCTCGCGCAGCGAAGGAATATCGCCGTTGCGCGCGTCCAGTTCCATGCGCTCCACGCGATGCATGGGAAAAAACACCATCCCCGGAGTGGCTGGTTCTCCCGCGCGCAGCAGCCGTGCGAAGTCGTCAAAGGAGTTCAGATCGAGCCCGCGGATGCTCACACCCGCGGGAGTGATCTCCAGCACCGCCCCCCAGAATTTCTCTCGTGGCGTATTCAGCGTGACCAGAACCAGCGCACCCGCGCGGAAGGCAGCCGCTTGAGCCACTGGCCGAGCTGGCTTCGTTTCCATGGGGGCATTCTCCGCGTCCTGCAGTGCGAATGCAACTTGAGCCGCTTTGCGGGCGTGAGCGAGGTGCAGCCGAGCGGGAGCCCGCAGGCGAAATCCTGAGCGCAGCGAAGGATCTCAGTCCTTGAGCCGTCTTTGCGGGCGTGAGCGAGGTGCAGCCGAGCGGGAGCCCGCAGGCGAAATCCTGAGCGGAGCGAAGGATCTCAGCCTTTGAGCCGTCTTTTGCGGGCGTGAGCGAGTCCCGCTTCGCGGGACGAGCGGGAGCACGCAGGCGAAATCCTGAGCGCAGCGAAGAATCGCAGTCCTTTACGGGCGTGAGCCAGTGGGAGTCTCGCCTTGCGGTACGAGGTCCTGAATCCCCACCGCCGCACGCGCCACCCGCACGGTCGAGCAGCACCCGCCGGGACGTTCGTTCTTCTCCCATTTTGGCACGCGTAAGATTAACCCCGTCAATCACTTACGAGAGTGACCCCGGTTCTCCCCAGCGGTTACTTCGGTTATCTTTCGCGGTCCGTTGAGCAGGGTTAGTATGTCTCCGTTCTGCGATAGGCAGATACACAATCTCCCATGAGCAAACGCAACGAACGCAAGGAACCCCGGACCAACATGCGGCTGCCGGTGCGCGTCTTCGGCACTGACGACAAGAACCGTCCCTTCAACCTGATTGTGCAGACCGTGGACATCACTCCGGTGGGCGCGCGCCTGCGGGGCATCAAGCATCTGGAAGTAGGAAGCGTGGTCCAGATCGAGCACCAGAAGACCCGCGCCCGCTATCGCGTGGTGTGGATCGGCGGGCACGGCACCGAGCACGACTCGCATCTCGGCCTGGAATGCCTCGAGCCTGCGAAATGCATCTGGGGGGAAGCGTTGCCGCGTGCAGCAGCAGCACCTCGGCCGGCCGCTTCCACGCCCGCCTTCTCCGCGCGGATGATGCCAGCACCCGCCCGCTAGGACTCGTAGAAGCACTGCGTGACGCGGCCGTCCTGGGCGGCGTCCACTGCTTGCACAAGCGAACGCTCTGGCTGCCCGCCGTTGTCCCTGCCTGCGCCCGCGAGTAAAATTAGGTGTCCCTCGGCGTAGGCGCGTAGCTCAGTTGGTTAGAGCGCTACCTTGACACGGTAGAGGTCTGGGGTTCGAGTCCCCACGTGCCTACCATTTCTTTCCATGGCCTTTCTGTAGGCTCCCGGGCCTGCCGAATCATCGCACCCCCCTCGCTGGGCTATATCACATTGGGGCATCGACGCATCCGGGGCCTGGCTTGCACGGTACTTCCGGTCTGCTCGTGGCAAAAGACCTCTTGGGTGCAGCATTCAAGCGATTGGTGCGGCGGTGAGCGGATCGAGAGGGTAGCAGCGTCTCTACCAAAGGTCGGCAGAGTCTACCGTAAGGCGCAGCAAGCTCCGTTTCCTACACGATGTCATTCAGCGATGTCGGGATGGCGCGTTGCCACACGATATCGTCCAGAGTGGAACACCAGAGGTTCGCCTTCCGCGTGGCGGTACTGTTCGACTTCCCCCAGGAAGATCACATGGTCGCCGCCATCGTATTGCTTAACGGTGCGGCAGACGAACAGTGCAATCACGTCTGTGAGCAAAGGAATGCCGTCCGGTCCGTCCACGAACTCCACGCCGGCGAACTTGTCCG
>JBOGLL010000376.1:0-3038 GCA_050746065.1 Terriglobales bacterium
GAACACGACCGTGCAGAACACCGACTTCGGTCGTGCGACTAGCGGCCTGTCAGGAAGAGTGATCGAGTTCCAGGCGCGCTTCAGCTTCTGATTGCCCGATGGGGCAGCCAGAGGCAGAATGTCGGGCGGTGATAACCGCCGCCACCCGGCAGTTCCTGCTAGCGGACTTCTGCAGGTTGCTGACATGCTAGGAAGATCGCTAATCAAGAGCATTGCGATTGCTGTGCTGCTGGCGTGTGTCCTTCCGGCCGCGCGCGGCCAGGCCACAACAGGGCCGGAGATCATAGAGATTGACGCCCGAGCACCGGGCCGCCCGTTTCCCCATTTTTGGGAACAAACCTTCGGGTCGGAGCGCGGAATCGTTACCCTGCGGGAGAGCTATCGCCGCGACCTGCGCGCGGTAAGGCAAATCACAGACTTCAAGTACGTGCGCTTCCACGCCATCTTCCATGACGAGGTCGGAGTGTATGACGAGGACGCGCAAGGCAATCCCGTCTATAACTTTTCCTACGTGGACCAGATCTACGACGGCTTGCTGGAGAACGGCGTACGGCCTTTCATTGAACTGAGCTTCATGCCCAGGAAGCTGGCCGCCAACAATGTCATTCACCCCTTCTGGTACCGGTTCCACACCGGGCCTCCCCAAGACTGGAACAAATGGGAGGATCTCATCTTTCAGTTCACCACGCATGTGGTGGACCGCTACGGCATCGAAGAGGTGTCGCAGTGGTACTTCGAAGTGTGGAACGAGCCCAATATTGATTTCTGGTCGGGCGAGCCCAAGTTTGAGACCTATGTGAAGCTGTACGAACACGCCGCTCGCGCCATCAAGCGCGTGAGCCCGCGATTGCGGGTCGGCGGGCCAGCGACTGCGCAGGCCGCCTGGGTGGACCGCTTCATCCGGCACTGCGTCGAGCACAAAATCCCGATAGACTTCGCCTCCACGCACGTCTATGCCAACGACACCAGCCAGGATGTCTTTGGCACCACCGAAACCATCTCCCGCAATCGCATGGTTTGCCGAGCCGTAAAGAAGGTCCATGACCAGATCAAGGCGTCTACGAGGCCGGACCTGCCTCTGCACTGGAGCGAATATAACGCCAGCTACAAGAACGAGCCTCAGGTCACGGACATGGAGTTCATGGGACCGTGGCTGGCGGACACCATCCGCCAGTGTGATGGCCTGGTGGACAACCTGGCGTACTGGACCTTCTCCGACGTCTTCGAGGAACAAGGAGTGGTCAAGGAGCCCTTCTACGGAGGCTTCGGGCTGATGGCCGCCGGTAACCTGCCCAAGCCGTCGTTCAACGCATTCAAGCTGCTGCACCGGCTGGGCGAGGAGAGGCTTTCCGTGACTTCAGAGTCGGCACTGGTCACGCGCAGGAAGGATGGCACGCTGGTGGTCGCCGTGTGGAACCTGTTCTTACCGGAAGAGGCGGGGGCGCCCAGAAAGGTGAACCTGCGTCTCAGGGGTCTGAAGGGCAGGCGTCGAGTAACCATCCACCGTTTGGACTGTGACCACGGGTCGCTACACCCAGCCTACGAAAAGATGGGCAGGCCGCGTTACCCCACTCCTGCACAACTTCAGCAACTGCGGCAGGCAGCCGAACTCCCGGTTCCGGAAGTCCGCCGGATGACCGGGGACGAAATCCGCCTCACGCTGCCGCCTCACGGCCTGGCGCTGCTGGAGATTCGGTAGTCCTCCGCCACCCTCACTCGCTGGCGTGCCTGGCGGTCAGACAGCCTGGAAGCCGGCGCGTGCCAGTGCGCGCTGCGCCTCTGGATTTCTCATGAACGTTTCCCAGACGAAGCCGCTGCGTGCGTTTTCTGCCATCAGCAGCATGATGCCCAAGTCGATTCCAATCACGTCCGGGTTGTACCAGTTCGTCTGCGGGTTAAAAGCATCCACCATGCCGTACCGCTTCCAGGCCTTCTTGCCGAAGCGCTCTCGCATGGTCCGCAAGACGCGGATCGTTTCCTGGGGCAGGAATGGGATGGAGCCACCTGCAGCACACGGAACCAGCGTGCCGTCTAACGGACCTATCGCCGGCGGACCACCCCACACCACGTAGCCTCCCGCCGAGTCCGAAGCCGTAATGCCCCACAGGTCGGGACCGAAATGCGGAAAGCGCTTACGCAAACCGATGCACCAGTCGCGATGGACGCGAGTGGCGACAACGGAGTTTTCGAAGTAGTCAGCATACCGGTCGCGCTGGCCGCGAAAGTCGAACCAGGCATGCGAGTACTGGTGGACAAACAACGGCGCTTCCGATCCGATGAAGCGCATTCCCTCGTAGTTCCATACCGGACGCTTCCAAGCATGCCAGGTCTCGACCGGCAGCGGATGCGTGCCCGAGCCCAACCCCAGCAAGTAGAGCATTCCTAGCTCGCTGTAGCTGTCCCAGCGGGGCTTCAGGAACCCGCTCTCCGGCTTCCAGCCGTGGGAGAGCAGAGTGTCGCCGGCCAGCATCCACGGCCAGTCCACGCGTTCGTAGATCTCGGTGGCCAGGAGCCGGATCTCCGCATCGTCGAAGTGCTGGCGGCAGGTGAGCACGCCGCAAAGCAGGATGGCGGTATCGATGGAAGAAACTTCGCATTCCCATACCCGCTCGCCGGTGTGCAGGTTCACAAAGTGGAAGTAGAACCCGCGTTGGTGCGGCATGCGTCTTGCAAGAAAGCGCAGCGTTGCTAGCACCCGCTCGCGCACCTTCTTGGAGTTGATATAGCCGCGGCGGTCGGCGATGCAAAGTGCCGTCAGTCCGAATCCCGTCGCCGCGATGCTGGCTACGTCCCGCGGGTCTTGTCCGTCGGCCCGGCTCCGGTCTTTGACCAGCCCGCTGTAGGGGCTGGCAGCCTCCCAAAAAAACAGGGTTGCTGCCCGCTCGAGTTCATGGAGGAGCGCGTGATCCTGATCCGTCAGAAGGAGCCGATGCCCGGTACGGACCTCGGGCGGAGATTGGGGGCTAGTTCCGACGCCCCAAGCAGCTGTGTACTCCGGGAACCAGGTTAGAAAAATCCCCGCCTGGGCCAAGCGAAAC
>JBOGLL010000377.1:0-9887 GCA_050746065.1 Terriglobales bacterium
GCCGTAGGCCGCACCCACCCCGAGCGCGATCAGCGTGAACATGTTCAGGCTGCGGTTGCGGAGGGACTGCCATCCTCGCTCGAACAGCGGCCAGCCGCACCACAACACGACGGGAGTCGCCAGCGCAAACTGGATCCAATTTCTAGCGGTGCCCGGAAGCGCGTGGCCGAGCAGTGAACCGGGGATCATCTCGCCCATGGCCAGAATCAGGAGCGGCGCGCTCAGTGCGGTCCCGATCCAGAAGCGACGGGTCATGTCCAGGAGTTCGGGATTGGGCTCGTCGGCCGCACTGATGGTGCGTTTTTCGAGTGCCATGCCGCAGATGGGACAGAATCCGGGCTCGGTCCGCACGACTTCCGGATGCATGGGGCAGGTGTACTCGACGCGCGCTGCGGTGGGTAGGGTCAGCGGTTCGAGTGCCATGCCGCACTTAGGACAAGGACGGTTCGCCGACTCGCGCACCTCCGGGTGCATGGGGCAGGTGTACAGGTTCCCGGCAGTGCCGGACTTCCCTGCTGGGGGAGCGGCCTGAATGCCCGCCGGCTTAATCGACATTACGTGGCCGTGCGCTGCCGGACGGGCAACGTTCAGGAACCGTTCCGGATCCGACCGGAACTTTTCGACACAATGCGGACTGCAGAAGTAGTAGGTCTTTCCGGCATGCTCGACGGTGCCGCGGGCGCGGGCAGGGTCCACCGTCATACCGCAAACGGGGTCGAGCTCGCCTGTGGCGGCGTTCGCGGGCATGGAGTTTGAGTGACTTTCCATGGTTGAGGGAATGCGCCTTTCAGTGCCTTGCCTTTCTATATTAGATTGGATGACCGTAATTCGCGGCACGGTGCAAACCGGGGAGCCAGCGAGGAACTATGACCGCCGTTGATGTGGTATTTCGTTACGGTGCGCCTCCGGAGGAGAGCGACCTGCGGGCGCTGCAGGGCGTCCGGGAGGTATACGGCATCCGGCGCATCGGGTTCGACGAGGCGGCACGTACGGTGCGCGTGGAATACGACGCTACCCGGCTGAGCGCGTCCGACGTGGCTGCGCTGTTGCGCGATGCCGGCCTTGACTTGCGGGAGCAGGTGCAACTCGTTTGAGTCCTGGACAGTGCGGCCAGCATCGTCTCTTCGTGATCCCTTTGTGCCCTTTGTGGTGAGCTTTTTCCTTTTCTCCATGCCCAAACACATCGGCATCGTCGCCTGTAGCGCGGAAGGGGCGGCACTCTGCTATCGCACGGTGTGCGCCGAAGCTCCGGCCATCATGGGCACGCACATGCATCCCGAAGTGAGCATGCACACTTTCCCTCTGGGCGATTATATGGAGTGTATCTATAAGAACGATTGGGAGGGCGTGGGCCTGCTGATGGTTTCCTCGGCGCGCAAGCTGGCGCAGATCGGCGCCGACTTTGCCATCTGCCCGGACAATACCATCCATCAGGCCTTCCCCACCGTCGAACGCGAATCGCCCCTGCCCTGGCTGCATATTGCGGAAACGGTGGCCGACGAGGCCGACCGCCGCGGCTTCCGCCACCTGGGCATCACGGGCACAAAGTACCTGATGGAAGGCCCGGTGTATGCCGAGAAGCTCGCGTCGCGCACAATCGCGCACACCATCCCGGACGAGGGACAGCGTGTCCGCATCAACCAGATCATTTTCGACGAACTGGTCAACGGACAGTTCATTGCCGAGTCGCGGGCGTATTTTTCCGGCGTGATCGACGACTTGAAGGCCAAGGGCTGCGCTGCGGTGGTGCTGGGATGTACAGAGATACCGCTGTTGGTTTCGGACGCCGACTCTTCCCTGCCCACGCTGGATTCGACCCGCCTGCTGGCGAGGGCGGCGCTGCGACGGGCAGTGAGGTAGCGAGACGCTCTCGCTAGCGAAGGCGTGTGGGCAAAGAAATGGCGCGCCCTGAGAGATTCGAACTCCCGACCTTCTGGTTCGTAGCCAGACGCTCTATCCAACTGAGCTAAGGGCGCGCTGGTGAATACAGGCGAGAACGTCATTATAGCGTGAGTGATTCGCGTCCCGCTACCGCGCGGTTGGGTACGCGCTCCCAATAAGAAAAAGGCCGCCCTGCGGGCGGCCTTGAGGGTTTCAACAATTGCCTCAGGGGCTAAAGTCCCTCTGTTGATGTGCCTTGATCGGCGCGGCTGAAGCCGCGCCCTTTCAAGGCTTGTTTGGGAACCATTTCTAGTCCTTCTTTGCGGCCTCCTGCACTGGCTGGCCATCGAGGTCACGCTGCTCGACAGGGCCCAGCGCCAGTTTCTCCAGTTCCAGCCCGATCTTACTGCGGTCACCAACCGCCACTACGGCCATCTTCTCTGGAGCCAGGTACTGCCTGGCTACGCGCAGGACATCGGCGGCGGTAACGCCGTCAATGGCTGCCGGCAAGGTGTTGTAGTAGTTGAGGGGCAGGTTGTAAAGGAACAGGTTGCGCACGGTGGCGGCGGTGAAAGGCGTGGTCTCGAAGTTGCCGGGCAGCGAGCGCGCGATGGAATCGCGGGCTAGCACCAGTTCTTCAATGCTGATCTCCTTCGAGCGCATGCCTTCCAGTTCGTTGAAGATTTCCCGCACGGCGGGCGCGGTAACGTCGGTACGAACGCTGGTGCCCACATAGAACGGCCCTGGGCCACGGCGATACTGGAACACCGAACCCGCGCCGTAGGTATAGCCGTTCTTCTCGCGCAGATTCATGTTGATGCGGCTGGAAAAGAGCCCGCCCAGATTGGTGTTCATCACTTCCAGGGGCAGATAGTCAGGATTGTTGCGGGCCACGCCGGCGTGGCCGATGCGCAGCGCGGTTTGCGGTGCGCCCGGTTTGTCCACGATGGCGATGCGCCGCTCGATTGCGGACGGCGCCGGCGGGGAGAAAGCTGGTTGGGCTTTGCCAGTCCATGCACCGAAGTGCTTGGTGGCCAGGGCGCGCAGCTCGGATTCGGTGACATCGCCCGCAACCACGAGCGCCGTGTTCGCAGGAACATAGCCCTGCTTCCAGAAGGCGGCCAGGGTGTCGCGGGTGATGGCCTTGTTGGAGTCCTCAGTACCCAGCTCGATGAACCCGTAGGGGTGGCTGGTGCCGTACACGATGCGGTTGAAGGTCCGCATGGCGAGCTGGGAGGGATTGTCGCGCTGCTGCAGGATGGTGGTGAGGCGCTGGTTGCGCACGCGATCGATCTCCGCCGCGGTGAAGGCCGGGCGCAGGGCAACGTCGGCCAGGAGTTCGAAGGCCGCATCCGCATTGCGCTTCAGGCTGCGGATGTTTACCGTTGAGTAATCACTCGCCGAGGCCGTCGTCAGTTCCGCTCCGATGCGGTTAACATCCTGCGACAGCTTCAGGGTGGACCTGGTTTTGGTTCCTTCGTCCAGCATGTCGGCGGTGAAGGACGCGAGGCCGGGCCGGTCGGCAGGATTGGTTTCGCTGCCCGCGAGGGCCACAAGGTTGGCCGCTACCACGGGGAGGTTGTGCTGCTCCACCAGGTAGACGTGCAGCCCGTTGGGTAACTGGAAGTGCTTGGGAACCGGTAGCGTGAGCTTGGAAGCCGCGCCCCCTTTGGGAGCCTGGCTGCGCCAGGGTTCATCCGGCATGGTGCCCACGGCTGCCGCCTGGGTGCCCTTCTCTTCCGCACGCGGCACATCGTCAATCACTTTGTCGCCGGGAACGCCGTAGATCACAACCCTGGCGTTCTTCCCCAATTGCTCCTGCGCGACCTTCTGGATGGACACCGGGGTTGCGGCGTGATACCGGGCCAAGTCCTGGCCGAGATAGGCCGGGTCGCCGAGGTAGTGGTTGTATTGATTCAGGCGGTCGGCCACGCCGCCAAAGCCTCCCAGCGTCTCCAGTCCGCGAATAATGCCGGTTTCGATGACGTTGCGGGCCGCATCCACCTCGGCCTGCGTCGGGCCGTCGCGGCGCAGCCTTTCCAGTTCCTGGTCAATGGCTTGCTCGAGTTGTTCCGGCTTAACACCAGGTTTGGCCGTCACCTGAATGTAAAAGGCGGAGCCGAGGATCAGAGAATATTGCGTGGCGTTGACGTCCTGCGCGATCTGGTCTTTGTACACCAGGCGCTCGTAAAGGCGGCTGGACTTGCTCTTGCCCAGGATCTGCGCCAGCAGGTCCATCTCTCCATCGCCCGGCTTGTAGATGGGCGAGGTAATCCAGCCGATGTACACGCGGGGCAGCTCGACCTTGTCGGGAACCGTGGCGCGCCGCTCGGCAGTGATGGCGGGAGTCTTGGCGGTAATGGCCTCGACGGCCGGACCGGAAGGAATGGAGCCGAAATATTTCTCGATCAGGGCCTTGGCGGTGGCCTTGTCAAAATCACCCACGATGGCCAGGCTGGCGTTGTTGGGAGCGTAGTACTGCTTGAAGAACTCACGGACGTCGGCCAGTTTCGCCGCCTCTATGTCGGCGTGTGAGCCGATGACGGAGGCATAGTAGGGGTGGCCCTTGGGATAGAGCTGGTGGAACAGCTCTTCCTCCACCAAGCCATAGGGCGGGTTCTCTACGCCCTGGCGGCGCTCGTTGCGCACCACATCGATCTGGTTGCGCAGTTTCTCGTACTGCAGCGTGTCGAGCAGGTAGCCCATGCGATCGCTTTCCAGCCAGAGCGTAAGCTCGAGCTGGTTGGCGGGCACGGTCTCGAAGTAGTTGGTGCGGTCAAAATCGGTGGTGCCGTTGATGTCGCTGGCGCCCGCGCCTTCCAGGAGCTTGATCCCCTGGTCGTCACCGATGTGCTTCGACCCCTGGAACATCATGTGCTCGAACAGATGGGCGAAACCGGTGCGTCCCGGTTTCTCGTTGGACGGGCCGACGTGATACCAAAGGTTCACGGCCACCATGGGCAGGCGATGGTCCTGCGAGAGGATCACCTCTAGACCGTTTTTCAGCTTGTATTTCTCGAACTGGATGGCCGGGGCCTGGCCGGCGGATGCCTTCTTTTCCTGGGCGACGGCCGGCGCGGACACGGCGAGCAGGGCCAGGATCAGCAACAGAATCGAAGCGCGAAACGAGGAACGCGGAAACATGGACTCTCCTTGGAAAAGCCTCAATGGGAAGATACTGACTGGTTGGACGCTGGGATCAACAACAGGTAACCATGATACACGAACCGGCGCCTGGGCCGGACCGCACACCCCTCCCGTCAGCTAACCGGAAATACGCCGAGTATGATGTGTCGGTTCCATGACTAGGGTCCTGATCGCCACCTCCAGCGCAGGCAAACTGCGTGACTTTGCCGGCGCGGCTGCTTCGCACCAGGTCGAAATAGCCGCCTTGCCCGGGTTCGCTTCCCTGCCCGAGGTGGAAGAAGACGGAGCAACCTTCGAAGCCAACGCCCGCAAGAAGGCCGAGTACTACAGCCGGGCGGCTTCGGGCGAACTGGTGCTGGCCGACGACTCCGGCCTGGCGGTGGATGCGCTGGGCGGAGCGCCGGGAGTGCGGTCAGCCCGCTACGCCGCTGATGCAACAGGGCCGCAGTCCGGTTCTCGCGATGCCATGAACAACGCCCGGCTGCTTCGCGAACTGACAACCATCCCGGATGGCCAGCGCTCGGCACGATTTGTGTGCGTGATTGCCGTTGCCCGCGCCGGAGACACGGTGGCGACGTTTCGGGGCGAGGCAGGCGGAATCATCCTTCGGCAACAGCGCGGAACCGGCGGCTTTGGCTATGATCCGCTGTTTTTCGTGCCGGAACTGGGTAAGACCTTCGCGGAACTGTCGGCGGAAGAAAAGGCGGCAGTGAGCCACCGGGGACGGGCGTTCAGGAGGTTTCTGGAGTGGTTGGCAGCAGACAGTTCGCTGAAAGGAAACTCAGATCCTTCGTCCGCCGCGGCGGACGAAGGATGACGGCGGCAGGTTCCCGCTCTCGCTGCGCTCGCATCGCTCACGCCTGCCAAGCGCCTTCACTTGAAGCACTTCACCAGCGCTCCGGCAATGCCCACGAGCTTCTGCAAGTCGGCAGGGGTGAAGTCAGCGCCCGATGCGGGTGCGGATACGCCCTTGCGGCACACCTGGATGACTCCCAAAGCGCCCGTCGGGCCCACCACCGGTACCGACATCAGCTTCTGGATCACGTGTGCGTGCTTGTCTACCTTCTCACCGGGCTTGGGTTTAGGTCGGCTGCCTAGGTCCACGGCTTCGAAGAAGCTGGTGTGCTTGGCCTGAGCGAAGTTGTTGATGATCTCCGCCCGCTTGTTGTTGGCGGTGCGTGCTGCTACCGACTCCTTGTTGTTCAGCGGGATGCTGCCCATGGAATGCAGCTTGGAGGGATACACGAAGACCAGGCTGGACTTGTCAACGCGCAGGATGCCCACTTCGTCAGGGTTAACGACGAACGTCTTCACGAGTTCCGCACCGATCTTTTCCCCGTTCTTCGGGGTCAGCCCTTCGGCTTCGCATTCGGTGGCGATCTGATTGAAGGTCATTACCGGCGTGGCCATAGGTGCGTCCTCCTGAGATTTCGGGCTGTTCATTATAACCAGCGCGCCGGGCCAAACAAGCGCTATCGCGGCGGAATCGCAAGGGACTTCCCTTAGTGAGTCGGCCCGGCTTTCCTTGACTTCCTTGCGCAGCGGAAAAGATAATCAAAGATTGGCAGTCGTTGTTTGGCTTTCCAGGAGAACGCTTTCGGAATGGCGACCACGGCCGCTCCTCCCGCCTCGTCCCCGGCATCGCACGTCGCTTCCGGCGTGGCTCCGTTGCGGGCAGGTCAGGGCCGCTCCTTCCTGTTGCGGCGGCTGCATTCCCTCAGCGGCATCTTTCCTGTCGGCTTTTACCTCCTCGAACACATGGTCTCCAACGCCTTCGCCACTAATGGCCCCAAGGCGTACGCCAAACAGGTGGAGTTCCTGGTCAGCTTTCCATTTCTGATCGTCATTGAGACCACGTTCATTTTCCTGCCGATCCTGTTTCACGCGCTGTACGGGTTCTACATCTGGTTCCGCGGAGAATCGAACATTTCGGACTATCCCTGGGCCGGCAACTGGATGTACAACGCACAACGCTGGACGGGCGGCATTGCCTTTGCCTACATGGTCTTTCACACCTGGGAGATGCGCTTCAGCGGCGTCCATCTTCCCGATCATCCCGGGGCCGCGTTCGGCAAGGTCCAGCTAGCGTTTGAGAATCCCTGGGTGCTGTCGTTCTACGTAGTCGGTATTGTGGCGGCGGTGTGGCACTTCAGCTACGGCGTGTGGCTATTTGCCGCCAAGTGGGGAATCACGGTGGGCGACCAGGCGCGGCAGCGCTTCGGCTACGTCTGCTTCGCAATGGCCATCGTGTTCCTGATCGTCTGGATGCTCACGGTGCGGTCGTTCCTGCTGTGGCCAAGGCAACCGCTGGCATCGGCGGTCTGGCCGGCGTTTCTCTGAACTCGAAATGGCGAAAAGCCCCAACATCATCGTGGTGGGCGGAGGCCTGGCCGGCCTTTCGGCCGCGATCAAGATCGCGGAAATGGGCGGGCACGTGAACCTTTTTTCCATCGTGCCGGTGAAGCGCTCCCACTCGGTCTGCGCGCAGGGCGGCATCAACGCCGCCAAGAACCTGAAAGGCGAGGGCGATTCCACCTGGAAGCACTTCGACGACACCATCTACGGCGGCGACTTCCTGGCCAACCAGACGCCGGTGAAGGACATGTGCGATGCCGCGCCGGCCATCATTGACCTGCTCGACCGGATGGGCGTTACGTTTAACCGCACGCCTGAGGGTCTGCTCGACTTTCGCCGCTTCGGCGGGACGCTCTATCATCGCACGGCTTTTGCCGGCGCAACCACGGGCCAGCAACTGCTCTACGCGCTCGACGAACAGGTGCGGCGCTTCGAGGCGGAAGGTAAGGTGACGAAGTACGAGCACTGGGAGTTCCTCTCCGCCGTGCTCGATTCCAACCGCGCCTGCCGCGGCATCTGCGCCATGGACCTGCGCTCCATGGAAGTGCGCACCTTTCCAGGAGATGCCATCATCATCTGCACCGGGGGCATCGGCGCCATCTTCGGGAAGTCCACGAACTCGGTCGTGTGCACTGGTTCCGCGCAGAGTGCGCTCTACCAGCAAGGCTGCTACTACGCCAACGGGGAGTTCATCCAGGTCCATCCCACATCCATCCCGGGAGAGGACAAACTGCGGCTGATGTCGGAGTCGGCGCGCGGCGAGGGAGGACGCGTCTGGGTGCCGCGCAGGGCTGGCGATAACCGCGATCCCAAGAGCATCCCCGATGCCGAGCGCTGGTACTTCCTCGAGGAGTGGTATCCCAAGTATGGCAACCTGGTGCCGCGCGATGTGGCCACGCGGGCCATCCACAAGGTGGTGTTCGAGCATGGACTGGGCATCGACGGCAAGCCCATGGTGTACCTCGACCTGACGCACATCGATCGCGCCATCCTCGACCGCAAGCTGGAAGGCATTCTGGAGATCTACGAAAAGTTTGTGGGCGACGACCCGCGCTCCGTGCCCATGAAGATCTTCCCCGGGATGCATTACACCATGGGCGGCCTCTGGGTGGACAACAGGCAATCCACGAACATTCCGGGCGTCTATGCTGCGGGCGAGTGTGAGTACGCCTACCATGGTGCCAACCGTCTGGGCGCCAATTCGCTGATCTCCTGCATCTGGGGAGGCTTTGTGGCCGGCCCCGCAACTATGGCTTACGCCAAGTCGCAGGCAAAGTCAGCGGAAGCGGTCGGCAATGGCGTGTTTGACCTGGAGAAGAAGCGTCAGGAAGAGATCAATGCACGGCTGATGAGATCTGACGGCAGCGAGAATCCATTCCGCCTATGGCGCGAAATGGGCGAACTGATGACGCGCAACTGCACGGTCATCCGCTACAACAGGGCGCTGCAAGAGACGGATGTGAAGCTCTGTGAGATGCTGGGCCGCTTCCAGCGCATCAACCTCAGCGACCGGAGCCAGTGGGCCAACACCTCCGTAGTTTTTGCGCGGCAGCTTTCCAACATGCTGCAGCTCTCCCGGGTCATCGCCCAGGGAGCGGCGCTGCGCAACGAATCCCGCGGCGCGCACTACAAGCCGGATTTCCCGGAGCGCGACGATACCAACTTTCTCAAGACAACCAAGGCGTATTTCGCGGCCGATGCCGACGAGCCCCGCTTCGAGTTCGAACCGGTGGACACGTCGCTCATTCCGCCGCGGCCTCGCCGCTACGACATCGCATCATGAGCCAGAAGAGCGTCATCCTGAAGATCAAACGACAGGAGAGCCCCAAGGCCAAGGCCAAGTGGGAAGAGTTCTCCCTTCCCTGGAAGCCGGGCATGAACGTGATCTCGGCCATGATGGACATTGCGGCGGATCCCGTCACGCGCGACGGCAAGACCACGACTCCGATCACCTACGACGCCAACTGTCTGGAAGAGGTCTGCGGATCCTGCGCCATGCGCATCAACGGACGCGCGCGTATGGCATGCTCGGCGCTGGTGGACAAGCTGGAGCAACCCATTCGCCTGGAGCCGCTTTCCAAGTTCCCGGTGGTGCGTGACCTGTCCGTGGACCGCAACGTCCTGTTTGAGAACCTGAAGCGGGTGAAGGCCTGGGTCCCGGTGGACGGAACGTACGACCTGGGCTCCGGCCCGCGGATTTTTCCGCAACAGCAGGAAGTGGCGTATCCCTATTCGCGCTGCATCTCCTGCTGCTGCTGCATGGAAGTGTGCCCGCAGTTCAACGAGAACACGGGCTTTGTGGGCGCTGCCACAATCGGGCAGGTGGCGCTGTTCAATGAACATCCGACGGGAAAAGTCCTGAAGCAGGACCGCCTGGCGGCGCTGATGGGCGACGGCGGAATCGCGGATTGCGCCTACGCGCAGAACTGTGTGGAAGCCTGCCCCAAAGATATCCCGCTGACCCGCGCCATTGCGTCGGTTGGCGGCCAGGTGATGCGGCAGGC
>JBOGLL010000378.1:0-4046 GCA_050746065.1 Terriglobales bacterium
ATAGAAAGCCTTTCGACCTGATCTTCCAACGGGCGAAAACAGGAGAATGGTCGGGGCGGGCAGATTCGAACTGCCGACCCCCTGCGCCCAAGGCAGGTGCGCTACCAGGCTGCGCTACGCCCCGACACAATGATTGTAGCCCATCATTTCCACCCTTCCCCCATGCCTCGCGTCTAGCCAGTACAATGCTGCGAATGGACTCATAGGGAGGTTACGAGCATGAAGAACATCGTTCTGGTTCATGGCGGTTTTGTGGACGGTGCCGGCTGGGAGGGCGTCTACAAGATCCTGAAAGCGGACGGCTACAACGTCAGCATCGTCCAGAATCCAACGATATCGCTGGAGGATGACGTAGCCGTCACCAGGCGCATTCTTGCCGCACAGGATGGGCCCGCGGTTCTGGTGGGCCACTCCTACGGCGGAGTAGTGATCACCGAAGCCGGCAACGATCCCAAGGTAGCGGCCCTGGTGTATGTCGCGGCCTTTGCCCCGGACAAGGGCGAGTCCGTGGCCAGTCTCATCAAGGATCCGCCACCCGGCGCGCCTGTGCCGCCGATCCTCCCACCGCAGGACGGCTACCTGTTCCTCGACAAGGGAAAGTTCGCCGCCTCGTTCGCAGCCGACGTGGATGCAGACAAGGCCGCGTTCATGGCCGACTCCCAAGTGCCGTGGGCCGTGGAGGCCCTCAACGGCGCAGTCAGCGAACCCGCCTGGAAGTCCAAGCCGAGCTGGTACCTGGTGGCCACGGAGGACAAGATGATTCCACCGGTCGCCCAGCGTGCCATGTCTAAACGAGCGGGTTCCGCCGTCACCGAGGCCAAGGGAAGCCACGCCATCTATGTGTCGCAGCCCCAGGCAGTCGCTGCACTGATCGAACAGGCCGCGAGGGGCGTGAAGGCGGCCGTCGCGTAGGCGGCTCCGCAGGCTGGGTCGCTTCGCTGAAGCCGAAATGGACTCTGCCCCTAATGGGCTGGGATTCCTGAACCAAACCTTCCCGCCTCCGTCATTCAAGGTCAGCTAGCCGCGGATCATCCGATACAGCAGCACCAACACGAGGACCGGCAACGCCAGCAAAGCCAGAGTCACCAGGACCAGCAGCGTGAGGAAAGCGTAGTCCTCCAGCGTGTGGCGGCGCTCGCTGCCGGCCGAGTACTTCTTCAACAGCTCTACGTTCTTGCGATTCGCCTTCCAGGCGACGTCGAACAGATCGCCGATCACAGGAATCGAACCCAGCACTGTGTCCAGGGCCACGTTCACCAGCATGCGCAGCAGGGCCACCCGCGGCAGCCCGCGCTGCCAAGCTGCCTGCAGGATGAGCATGGAAGCCATGCCGGTCAGCAGGTCACCGATGCCGGGCAGCAGGCCCGCAATCGCGTCCAGGCCGAAGCGCACGTTGGTCCCCGGCACGACGAACACGTCATCGAGCCAGGTCGCGATTTCCTCAAGCTGCTGGTCACTCAGCGTGGAACGCGCGGCCCGCGGCTCCGCCCCCGGCGGGATGATCTCCGGATCAAGCTTCGCTGCCATGACCATCAGAGTATCCCAAAGGCCCGGGTTGGCCCTCCCGGCGCCCTCCCGGTTATTCCCCCGCGCTGCGCCGGTTGGGAATATAATTTCTCTTCCTATGCGGCCGCTGCAATACGCGGTTGTGGCTTACGTCCGGAACCCTATCGGGCGCTTTGTTGAGGCCCTGCGGCGCGAGGTGTATCCCGAGCACGCCCACCTACCCGCCCACATCACACTGCTGCCTCCCCGCTGCCTGAATGGAACAGAAGACGCCGCGCTGGAGGCCCTGGAGCAGGTCTGCAGCACGGTCGAGCCCTTCGATGTCAGCATGAATGGCATGGAGAGCTTCGTTCCCGTCACTCCCACCGTTTACATCCAGGTAAGGGAAACGGCGAAGATGCACGCCCTGCATGACCTCCTGAATGCTGGCATTTTCCTGTGCGAGGAACAGTGGCAGTACCGCCCGCACCTGACCATCGCCAAGCTGGCGAGCAATCAGCAAGCTCAAGCAGCTTTCGAGGTCTCCCGCCAGCGCTGGGCTGGCTACCGCGGCCCCCGCACCATCACCGTGGACGAGCTCACCTTCGTGCGCGAAGGCCCCAACACCCGCTGGATCGACCTGGCGCCTGTGCCCCTTGGCCGGGCCCTTGCGCCAGCCCGGGAGTAGCGGCGTCCCTCTTAGCTAACTATTGTCCAATCAATAACTTACATCGTCCATCGATGTGACTAAAGTACATGCACTCCTTCTTACTTGCCAAGTGAACTTCCAGGAAGCTAAACCTTAAGCTACGCAACTGTGTAGGTCAGACGGCACAGGAGCGGGGCCTCATCCCCCAACGTGGTCGAGAGGCCTGTGGCCGGACGGGCCGCAGAGAATTGAGGAAACATGCATCTCGGAGTTCATGGTACGGGACACCTGGGAACCCTGGTTTCGGCCTGCCTGGCCGACTTCGGCCTGCCGGTCACCTGCTTTGACCAGGACGAGCAACGCACGCTGCGCCTTGCCGAAGGCAGCGTGGCCTATCACGAAAAGAACCTGACGGAAATGGTGCGCCGCAACGTGCGCGCCGGCCGCCTTACCTACTCGACGGACCTGGCGTCTTTCTCGCGCCGGGCGGACGTGATCTTCCTGGCCGAAGACACGCATCGCTACATCGAGGAAGTGGCGCTGCAGATCGCCGCCGGGGCCAATCCGCGCTCCATCCTGGCGGTGGTGACGCCGGTGCCGGTGGGCACAGCAGCGCGCATCGAATCGCGCATCAAGGCGGCGAGCATCAACATGACCGTGGTCTCACACCCGCTTTTCCTTACCGACGGCTGCGCCGTGGAGGACTTCAACTGGCCCGATCGCATCCTGCTGGGCACCTCCTCCAGCGAAGCCGTCCTTGCGATGAAAGAGATCTACCGCCCGCTGCTCATGCGCGGAGTTCCGGTCATCGTAACCAGCACCCAGACGGCGGAACTGGTACGCGAAGCCTCGACCGCCTTCGTGGCCACCAAGATCGCCTTCATCAACGAAGTGGCCACGCTCTGTGAGCGCGTGGAAGCCGACGCCGTCGAACTGGCCATGGCCCTCGGTCTGGACAAGAGGATCGCTCCCCGCTGCTTGCAGCCCGGTGCGGGCTTCGGCGGGCCCTTCGTGGAAGGCGAAATGGAAGCTTTGTCGCAACTGGCCTACGGCAATGGCGTGTCGCTGAAGGTGCTGGCTGCTGCCCGCGAAGTCAATCAGGGACAGTCGGACCGCGTTGCCGACAAGATTTCTCTGTTGCTGGAGACCGTTCCCGACAAGGCCGTGTCCATCCTGGGACTGGCCTTCAAGCCACACACCAACTCGGTGGCGGCTTCGTCTTCGATCCAGCTTGCCAAGCGGTTGCTCACCGCAGGCGCGCATGTTCGTGCCTACGATCCGGTGGCCATCCCCGAAGCCAAGGCGGAGCTGAACGGCAGCAAGAAGCTGCGCTATTGTGAGACGGCCTATGAGGCGGCAGAGAGCGCCGACGTACTCGTGGTGGGCACCGCCTGGCCGGAGTTTCGCAGCCTGGATTTTGAGCGCATCAAACGCGGCCTGAAGCGCGCGCTGGTGGTGGACACCAAGAACCTGCTGGACGGCGTCTACCTGCGTGCGCTCGGCTTTGAGTATGTCGGCGTAGGCAGGAGCTAGAGCAGCCGAGAGCCCTGCTGACGGACATACGCGGACGCGCGCGGAGGGATTTCCGCCCGTCTGCACATGACCACACACGCGGACGCGCGCGGATGAGTTTCCGCCCGTCCGCGTTCTTATTCCAGTCGTTAGTCGTTCGTCGTTAGTCGTTAGCCTGCTTCCCACCGACTAGAGCTTGTTTCATAAATAGCGTTTGACTGTTCTTCTCCTCACCCCTCAGCGGCTAAAGCCGCATGATTCTCGGCCCTGAGCGGCGCAGTCGCTGCGCGAGTCGAGCCTGAAGGCCCGACCTACCGAGCCGCGCCCTTTCAAAAAAAGTATTTATGGAACACGCTCTAGGTACTGAGCACTGACACCTACCGCATCAGCCCCATCTGGG